>JALYFY010000201.1 GCA_030777385.1 Pseudomonadota bacterium
CACGTCCACCATGAGTGAAGCCGGCGTTGTGACCCCCTCCTACACGGAGGCCCTGGTTGATCCGGGCAGTGTGTTCCGCAATCCTGAGGAGGTGGTCGGGCATCCCTGCTTCACCCGTGAGGAAAAGCGCACCATCCTGCTGTCATGGGCGCGGGATGAACTCGTCCTCGAACAGGTGGCGAACAGGACCATGCCCGAGCTGAAGCCGAGATCCAGGATCGATCTGGTGATTGCAGCCCTATGCAAATTCGACACATCGGCCGCAGCCGAATATGGCACGGCCATCGCTGCAATCAGGGCGCAGCACCGGCGTTGGACCAATCGGCGTGGTGCGTTCTTTAAGGGGAAGCGTGCATGAACAAGGCGGCTTTCACGAGACTATCAGGCCCCAGATCGTCGGCCGCCTCGAACTTCATCATCTCCGCCAAACGGTTGCGGGCGCGGTTGATCCGGCTTTTGATGGTTCCGATGTTCGTGCCGCAGATCCGCGCCGCATCCTCATAGGACAGGCCCTCGGCGCTGACGAGCAGGAGCGCCTCGCGCTGGTCGACCGGAAGCTTGCTGAGCGCCTTCAGCATATCGGTGAAATCGAGCCGGGCGCCCTGTTCGGGCATAACGGCCACCTTTTCTGCCCAGGAGCCTTCCGGATCCTCGACCTCGCGCTTGCTCCGGCGGGTCTGGGTAAGGAAGTCGTTACGCAGGATCGTGAAGAGCCAAGCCTGCATGCTGGTGCCGGGCTGGAACTTGTCGAAATTGCTCAGACCCTTGAGCAGGGTGTTCTGCACCAGGTCATCGGCCCTGTCGACGCTGCCGCACAAGGAGATGGCAAAAGCCCGCAGATGAGGGATGGAAGCCAGCATCTGCTGCTTCAGGGAGTTTTCGACTGACACTCTTCCAACCCCTTCCGACCCAAACCTGAAAGAAGACCGTTCTTCCGGCTTGCCGCATTAACCTATGCGAAGCCTAGCCTTAATTCAGTGAGCAGAAGCACAACTGTCACGAGCGCTTGAGAAGTGCCGGGACACTTCTGCTTTCTTCAAGTCGTGCTGCTTGCCAAACACACCTTAGGGGAGATTAGGAACAGCGTCCATGACGATTCATGAGGCACCCGGCGCGTGGGGACCATGACCTGCGGCCAAGATTTACATGAGTCAATGAAACCAGCCGGAAACAAAGGTACGGGAGATCCAATCTACATGGTAGATGCTCGACCTCTCCCCTTGCCGGCTCCGTCTTCGGGTGGAGCCCTCCAGCGTCAGGCAAGGCATCGGACACAGGACATCATGGCTCAAACCCGCTGCATGATCGTAGAAGACCAGGCGCTGATCGGCATATCCCTGGAAGCCTCGCTGAGGAGGCCGGTTTTCAAGTAGCCGGCGTCTTCATGAGCAATGCCCAAGCGCTGCAATGGCTGGAAGGCGATGCACCGGACATCGCGGTGCTCGACATCATGATCAAGGACGGCACCTCTCTGGAGATCGCCCGCGCCCTCAAACGCCTTGGCGTGCCTTTCGCCGTCTATTCCGGACTGCCGCCCAAGGCGGATTGCCCACCGGAACTGCAGAACGTGCCGTGGCTGGAAAAGCCTGCAAGCCGTGAAATCCTGCTGAGCGTCCTCGGCAAGCTTACCGCCCCTGAGGCTGAGAAGATCACCTTGCCCTCACAGCCGCTCCCGAAGCTTTGACATCCGGTCTTTGAATGGCGGCCTATTACGCTCGCGCGGATGTGCTCCGCCTGCCGCGGGGCTTTCCATCCGTTGAAGCGACAGGCAAGACAGGTTAGAGCCTTTGTTGGCGCATTTTTGGACCTTTTATGACAACACGCTTTCATCGAGGCGACTTGCCTGCGGATTATCAACCCGGCCCTGCCATCGCGATCGATACCGAGACGCTTGGCCTCAACCCGCACCGGGACAGGCTCTGCGTGGTTCAGATCTCAAGGGGCGACGGCACCGCGGACGTGGTGCAGATCGTGAGGGACGGACCTTTGCCGGAGAACCTCATCCGTGTCCTGTCCGATGAAAGCGTGCTCAAGATCTTCCACTATGCCCGGTTCGATCTGGCGGTGCTCTTCCATACCTTCGGGGTGATGCCGCGCCCGGTCTACTGCACCAAGGTGGCCTCCCGGCTCGTACGCACCTACACCGACCGGCATGGCTTGAAGGAGCTGGTGCGCGAGCAGCTTGGCGTGGAGCTGTCCAAGCAGCAGCAATCCTCGGACTGGGGGGCGGAGACCCTGACCCAGGCTCAGCTCGACTATGCTGCTTCCGACGTGCTGCATCTGCATGCCCTGAAGGACAAGCTCGACCGGATGCTGGAGCGGGAGAACAGACTCGGCATCGCCCATCAATGCTTCAGCTTCCTGCCAACCCGGGCCCAGCTCGACCTGCTTGGCTGGCCGGACACCGATATTTTCGCTCATTCTTGACGCGCGCTTAAACTTTCGCCCATAAACCTTATCTATCCGTCATAACATCGCCATGACCTTACGGCATGGCGCCATGCCGTAAGATAGGCGGAAGGGATTGGACATAGTGGCGGGAGTTCAGGGCACCACGATGCATAATGGTACGGCCTCAAGGCCGGCCGTGCGGTCGCGCGCCTTCACCAAGGCCCGTCGGCATTCCCGCTGGGTTCGCTTTGCCAAGGCTGCCATTCCCCTTGGCTCCATCCTGGGCATGGCCGGAGTCGGGTTCGTGATCTATTACGATCCGTTCCGGAAGATCGAGAACCTGAGCTTTGACTCCATCGGCGTCAGCGGTACCAACGTCACCATGGAAAGCCCGAAGCTGAACGGTTTCAAGAACGACAACCGTCCATACGAAGTGACCGCGAGTGCCGCCACGCAGGATGTGCGCAAGCCCAACCTCGTGCAGCTCAAGGATCTCAAGGCACGCATCGTCACCGATGAGCGCGGCAGCGTCGCAAACCTTCAGGCTGCCACCGGCGTTCTGGACACCCAGAAGGAGCAGATGAGGCTGCGCAACGACATCCTCGTCACCACGGATGGCGGGCATCGGGTCAAGCTTCAAACGGCTTTCGTGAGGTTCAAGGCCGGTACGGTAACGTCCAGCGATCCTGTCACCGTGTCCTTCACCAACGGACAGATCCAGGCGGAAGGCCTGAAGGTCAGTGATAACGGCAAGGTCATGAGCTTTGCAGGCCGCGTCCGCACGGTCTTCGAGCCCACATCGGATTCCACCCCCTCCGCACCGGAAGCCGCTGGCGCGGGCTCCACGGCTCCTCCAGCCCAACAGACAAGTATCCGTCCATGATGAGCTTCACACGCGCTGCTCTGGCCATCGCGCTTCTCACCCCGCTTTCCATGCAGGCCGCTCTGGCTCAGGCCGGCAGGGAGCGGGCCGTCGGCTTCGGCAATTTCGGATCCAGCAAGGAGCCGATCAAGATCGATGCCAATAAGCTCGATGTGTTCGACAAGGAGGGCCGGGCGGTCTTTGCCGGCGATGTGGTTGCGGTTCAGGGCGAGAGCACCATGAAGTGCACGACCATGACGGTCTTCTACGAGCAGCGGGACCAGAATGGCGGCCAGGCCGCTGCACCGGCCGCGCAGGGCGCCGACGACAGCGCCATCAAGAAGATCGACTGCAAGGGCCCCGTCACCATCGTGTCGCGGACCCAGGTGGCAACGGGCGAGAACGCCACCTTCGACCGGGGCTCCAACAAGATCCTGCTGACCGGCAACGCGACTCTAAGCGATGGACCGAATGTCACCAAGGGCGAGCGGGTGCTCTACGACATCAACACCGGCGTCGCCAACATCGAGACGACGCCTGGCGGTCGCGTGAGGGCGCTGTTCGTGCCCGGCAACGGCGGGCCTGCCCCAACCGGCGCCGGTGGCGGAGCGCCTGCGGCGGGCAATGCCAAGCCAAAGCCCCAGCAGCGACCGGCGACGAACTGAAGCGGTGAGCCTGCTTCCCGCCTTTCCTATTCCTCATCCGGCGATCATCCTGTGAAACCGCTTTTCAACCGTTCTCAACCCGGTCCGTCCGACGTGAGCCTCCTGGACCCCCGTCAGGCTGGAGCGCGCCCTCATGCCGGCTCCCGGTCCGAGAGCGAGGGTGCTTTCGGCGGCCCCGGCATCCTGGCCGTGAAGGGACTGCAGAAGAGCTACCGCGGCCGCACCGTGGTGCAGGATGCGGGCCTGAACCTGCGCGCGGGCGAGGCCGTCGGCCTCCTCGGCCCCAATGGTGCTGGCAAAACCACGATCTTCTACATGATTACGGGCCTCGTCGCAGCCGATCGCGGCGTCATCAGCCTGGACGGTCATGACGTGACCGGCCTGCCCATGTACCGCCGCGCCCGTCTGGGCATCGGCTATCTCCCGCAGGAGGCCTCGATTTTCCGGGGCCTTACCGTCGAGGACAACATCCGCGCCGTGCTCGAGATCGTGGAGCCCAGCCGCAAGGAGCGCGAGCGCAGGCTCGATGCGCTGCTCGACGAGTTCAACATCACGCGTCTGCGCAAGGCTCCCTCCATTGCCCTTTCCGGCGGCGAGCGGCGGCGTTGCGAGATCGCGCGGGCGCTGGCGGGCGAGCCGACCTTCATGCTCCTCGACGAGCCTTTCGCCGGCATCGACCCCATCGCGGTGGGCGACATCCAAAATCTCGTGCGGCACCTGACCCGCCGTGGCCTTGGCGTTCTGATCACCGATCACAATGTACGCGAGACCCTGGGTCTTATCGACCGCGCCTATATCATCCATTCCGGCCGCGTTCTGACCGAAGGCACGCCCGATGCCATCGTGTCGAACGAAGAGGTGCGCCGCCTCTATCTGGGCGAGGATTTCCGTCTCTGACCGAACAGGGTCATTTGCCTTTGACGCAAAGTAAGCGGTCGCGGTAACGTGAAGCGCATGCAAGAAGCATGCCGCCGTTTGCAGGTGACGTCATGAGTGCGATCCAGCGGCTGGAGCTGCGCCAGGGCCAGTCCCTGACCATGACCCCCCAGCTCGTCCAGTCGATCAAGCTGCTTCAGCTCTCCCATGCGGAGCTCGCAGCCTATGTAGAGGCGGAGCTCGAACGCAATCCGCTTCTGCAGGAGGGCGAGACCCAGGCCGATGCACCCGTGCCGAGCCTCGCCGATTTCCTGCGCGCCAAGCAGAAGGCAGAAGCCGCAGGCCCACGGATCGTGCCCGGGCCATCTCCGTCACGGGTTGCCGCTGCGGGCTCATCCTCGTCAGGTTCCGTCCCCGGTCAGGGCGAGCTCGACGCCAGCATGGAAGCGACGCTCACCCGCGCCGCGAGTCTTGCCGAGCATCTGGAAGCGCAGCTCGAGATCGTCGCCGTCGATGCCCGGCTTCGCGCCATCGGCCGGCATCTGATCCACACCCTCGACGAGGCCGGTTATCTCACCGAGGATCTGGCTGAGATTGCGGCCCGGCTTCAGGTTTTGCCCGAAGAGGCCGAGGCTGCGCTGCGGCTGATCCAGGGCTTCGAGCCCTCCGGGGTCGGCGCTCGCAATCTCGCCGAATGCCTCGCCATCCAGCTCAGCGAGCGCAACAGGCTCGATCCGGCCATGCAAGCCCTGCTGGCCCATCTCCATCTTGTCGCCCGGCAGGATTTTACAGGTCTTCTGGCCCTGTGCGGCGTCGACCGGGAGGATCTTGCCGACATGCTGGCCGAGATCCGCCGCCTGGAGCCCAAGCCAGGGCTCGCCTTCGCGCCCGCTCCCGTCGACGTGCTCGTGCCCGATGTGCTGGTGCGGACCGGTCCCGACGGCACCCTCCTGGTCGAGCTCAACCCTGAAACCCTGCCGCGCATCCTGCTCAACCGATCCTACTATGCGGAAGTGGCGAAGGCGGTGCGCAAGGACGAGGACAAGAATTTCCTGTCCGACTGCTTTCAGGCGGCAAGCTGGCTCACGCGCAGCCTGGACCAGCGGGCCCGCACCATCCTCAAGGTGGCAGCCGAGATCGCCCGACAGCAGGAGGGTTTCTTCCGGGAAGGCGTCGCAGGCTTACGTCCCATGACCCTGAAGGCTGTGGCGGAGGCCATCGGGATGCATGAATCCACCGTGTCGCGGGTGGCCGCCAACAAGGCCATCGGCACCGAGCGCGGCACCCATCCCATGCGGTTCTTCTTCAGCGCCGCCACCGGGGAGGGTGAACATTCGGCAAAGGCTGTGCGGTACCGAATCAGGCAGCTGGTCGATGGCGAGAGCCTAGAGGATGTGCTCTCGGATGAGGCAATTGCCCAGAAATTGAAACAGGAAGGCATCGCGGTTGCCCGACGCACGGTGGCCAAGTATCGGGAAGCTCTTCGCATTCCTTCCTCGGCGATCCGCCGCAGAGGACATGAGGTCAGATCCTGACCGGGCCAGCCCGTCACCTCGAGGCTTGCATTGGCCAGGGTTAGGATCATCATCGGTTCTACGCGCATCCAAAGAGGACTGCATCCAAGCGGGGCGCCAGCGCTTCGTGCGGACCTCCCGGTCCGCGCTCAACGATGCGCCGCTTAAGGGATTGAGCATCGGATCAATCCCAAGGGTGAAAGCCACTTTTGGGTCCGATGCTCTAGGCGAGGAGAACGCGATGACGTTGAGGGTATCCGGTAAGAACCTCGATATCGGCGAAGCCCTTCGGTCTCAGGTTCAGGCACGCGTGGCAGGTGCCCTGTCGAAATATTTCGATGGCGGCTATTCGGGTCATGTGACCGTCACCCGCGACGGCACCGGGTTTCGGACGGAATGTGTGCTGCACCTGACATCGGGGATGACGCTCGAAGCCTCCGGGGCTGCCGGGGATGCCTATGCCAGCTTCGACCAGAGCGCGATCCGGATCGAGAACCGGCTGCGCCGCTACAAGCAGCGGCTGAAAGACCGGTTCGGCCCGGGTGGCGGGCGCACGGGCACCCTGGACGTGCCCTATGCGGTTTTCGAGGCTCCCAGCGATGAGGCGGTCGAGGAGGAGAGCTACCATCCGATGGTCATTGCCGAGACGACGAAACCCCTCCACCGGTTCTCGGTCAGCGACGCTGTGATGCAGCTTGACCTGACCGGGGCTGCGGCTCTCGTGTTCATCCACGCTAGCACCGGCCGCGTGAACGTCGTATACCGCCGCGGTGACGGGGCAATCGGCTGGGTCGACCCGCCGCTTGCACAGCCTTGACGGGGGGTACCTCTTCTTGGCCCGGTTCTTGCGTGGAACGGTGGGAGGCTTTCCAAGCTTCACACGATAATGCGGCGTAATCGATGCCTTTGCTGGATTTTCTAGACCCCCAGGCCGTTCTGCCCGCCTTGCGCGTCAACGGCAAAAAGCAGGCTCTTCAGGAGCTCGCCTTCCAGGCGGCGCGTCTCACCGGCTTGGCCGAGAGCGCCATCTACGAGGCCCTTCTGCAGCGCGAGCGCCTTGGCTCTACAGGGATCGGTGAAGGCATCGCGATACCCCACGGCAAGCTGCCCGGCCTCGACACAATCTTCGGTCTGGTCGCCAGGCTCGACAAACCTGTCGATTTCGAAGCTCTCGACGGTCAGCCGGTTGACGTTCTCTTCCTGCTGCTCGCCCCTGAAGGAGCTGGGGCCGATCATCTGAAGGCCCTTGCGCGGGTCGCCCGCGTGTTGCGGGAGCCCGGCCTGATCGAGCGGCTCCGGGCCACACGGGATGCCGCTGCCCTTTATGCTATCATGACCGAGATGCCCAAGGCTGCCTGAGCCAGAGCAACCGGACTTCGCATCCTGACTTCTTACCTAACGTAAAGATATCTTTAACACGTCCCCTGCAATCTTGCCGCAACGTCAAATGGGGGATTCGGGGGATGCTGTCTCTTGCTCGGTTGAGACGGCCGTCGGTGCGGGTGCGCGTCGCTGCGTTGAGCGGCGTGATGGTGCTTGGATTTGCGGTCATCGGTGCAGTGTTTCAGACCGGGCGCAGCGAGGTGGACCGGGCGCTGTCCGCCCAGCACACCTATTCTGCCCTGGCTGAGAAGGCCTTCCAGTTTCGTGGCCGCGCCGATGCCCTGAAGGTCACGGCCGGGGAGTGGACGGCGAGCCGCCTCGGCCATTACGGGCAAGCGTTCATCGACCAGCACAAGACCCTTGCGGCCCAACTCGACGAGATGAGCACCGCCTCCGGCGCCGGCCTGATCGAGCCCGAGGTGGCCGTGCTGAAGCAGCATTCCGCCGCGCTCATCCGCCAAGGCACCGCCCTCAACAAACTCTATGCTGCCATCGGGGCCAAGCCGGACGAGGGGGCGCAGGGCCGTCTTCTCAAGGCGGAAGCGAACCTGGAGAAGCTGGTGCGCCCTCTGACGGCCAGCGGCGAGACGATCACGTGGCGCCTGTGGGCGGCCATGCTCGGCATGTTCAACCAGGAGGCCCGTGCGCGCATCCTGCTCGAGGAGAGCATCCTGGGCGCCTTCGAGGTCGAGCAGGGACGCTTTTCCCGTGCCCTGGCGCAGCTGTCGGGCGATGCCGCCAAGGAGAAGGCTGCCGTCGAGTCTGCCAGCATGACGTTCCAGGAAGCCTTCCATGCCTGGGCGGAGCTGGAGCAGCAGGTGTCCGGTCAGGGCGAAAAGCTGATGGGGCAGTTCGATCTGCTCGTGCCGACTCTGGACGAACTCCTGGCGAAGGTGCGCAACGAAGCCCACAAGACGGAAGAGCAGCTCACCGCCTCGCAGAACCGCACCTTTACCCTGATCCTGTGGGCGATGGGCGGCACCTTGGCGCTGGGCCTGATCCTCAACTTCCTCGTCGGGCGCTCGATCTCCCTGCCTCTCACCCGCCTCCAGCAGGCCATGCAACGGCTGGCGGACGGGGATGCCGCCGCCGAGATCCCCTCCACGGGCGCCTCCGACGAGATCGGCGGCATGGCCCGCACGGTCCTGGTCTTCCGCGACAATGCCCGCGAGCGCGAGCGGCTGACACAGGAGCGCGAGGGCATGGCTGCCCTCGATGCCGAGCGCGCCCATGCGATCGCCGATGCGATCACGGCCTTCGATGCGTCCGTCGAGCAGATCCTGGCGGAGGTCCGGCAGGTCACGGGCGAACTCGCCGCGGCCTCGGGGCAACTGGAGGGATCGGCCAATCACGTTACCCAGCAGGCGCAGATCGCAGGAGCGGCGTCGACACGCACATCCCAGAACATGCACGCGGTGGCAAGCGCTGCCGAAGAGCTGGACGCTTCGCTCGCCCAGGTGGCTGCTCAGACGAGCGCCTCGGCAAAGGCATCCGAGCGGGCGGTGGCGGAGGCGAGGGGAGCGTCGGGCAGCATGTCGATCCTGTCGGCAGCAACCTCGCAGATCGGCGAGGTGGCAAACCTGATCCGCTCCATCGCCTCGCAGACCAACCTGCTGGCGCTGAACGCCACCATCGAGGCGGCCCGCGCGGGCGAGGCCGGCAAGGGCTTTGCGGTCGTAGCCTCCGAGGTGAAGGATCTGGCGGGGCAGACAGCCAAGGCCACCGAGGAGATCGCCCGGCAGATCGAAGCCGTGCAGGCGGCTTCGCGGGAAACCCTGGTGGCGCTGGGCACGGTGCAGGCCTCCGTCGAGGACCTGGCGGGGGTCGTCTCCACGGTTGCCGGAACCATCAGCCAGCAGACGGCGGCGGTGTCCGAGATCGCCCAATCGGTTGCCCAGGTGTCAACGGAGGCGCAGGCCGGCACCTCGGCCATCGCGACGACGCAGGGCGTCGCCTCCCAGTCGCTGGATGCGGCCCGGACCGTTGCCGATCTCTCCGTCGCCCTGGAGCAGCAGGCGCAGCGCCTGGGGGCCGAGATCGGCCAGTTCCTCAACAATGTGAGGGCGGCTTAACGCCGGATGGCCTCAGGGCTGCCCGGCCATCTCCCAGACGAGCTGAACGTTGGCGGTGTAGCGGATTGTTGCCGGCGGCACGATGGGCACTGCCTCGGAGCCCTTCGCCATGGACATCTGCATGCGCATCTCGGGCTGCGGCTCGAAGGCTTGAGCCGAGCCGTCCCTGATCTCCAGAAGGCGGCCCAGGCCAACGCCGGCGGCAGCCGCATAAACATCCGCTTGGCGGCGCGCATCCCGCACGGCGGCCTCGCGGGCCCGGTCCCCGCCTTCCTCCTGCTTGTCGAGGCCGAAGGAGACGGACTGGAAGGTCATGTCGCCGCTTGCCAGGATTTCGCCGGCCAGGCGTCCGACGCCGTCGAGGTCGCGGGTGGTGATCCGCAGCCCGTGATGGGCCGAGAACTTCGGTGCCTTGATGTCCTTGCCGTCCGGTCCGGTCTGCTGCGGCGTCTGGAAGACCTGGAAGTTTGCCGTCTGGATGTCGTCCCGCTTGATGCCGAGGCCCTGGATCCGGGCCAGAACCCGTTCCGTCGCCGTACGGTTGGCGGTAGTCGCCTGCGCCACCGTGTCGGCCTGGGTCGCCACCGTCACGTGGACGCGGGCGAAGTCCGGCTTCAGCTCGGCCTCGCCTGTTCCCATTACGCTGATCGTGGGCTGGCGCGGCGCGGGCGCCTGGGCCAGGGCCGGCGAGACGAGGCTGAAGGCGATGAGGGCGGCGGCGGCACGGCGCATGACGGATAGGTCCTCTGAGAAGATAAAAGCCCCGCCCGAAGGCGAGGCTTGATGGGCGTTGCAAAGATGCGCAACGCAACCTGAGCGCCGGATTAACGGCCCGTCTTCACCCGGGTCCACAGGCGGGTGACGGTGCGCTGGGAGCGCTCGTCATAGGCCGTGTTGGTGAAGAGGCGCTTCATGGTGCCCTCGTCCGGATAGATGCCGGGATTGTCGAGGATCGCCTTGTCGATGTGCTGCTTGGCGGCAAGATTCCCGGAGGCGTAGGACACGAAGTTCGTGTTCATGGCGGCGATTTCGGGCTTGAGCATGAAGTTGATGAATTCATGCGCCTCGGCCACGTTCTTGGCGTCCGCGGGAATCGCGAAGCTGTCGAACCACATAAGCGCCCCCTCGCGCGGGATGAAGTAGCCGACCTCGACGCCGTTCTTGGCCTCCTCGGCCCGGTTCTTGGCCTGGATCATGTCGCCCGAATAGCCCACCGCCACGCAAATATCGCCGTTGGCGAGCGCGTTGATGTACTCGGAGGAGTGGAACTTCTGCACGTTGCCGCGGATCCGGAACAGGGCTTCGCCGGCCTTGTTCAGGTCCTCGGTGCGCTTGGAATCCGGGTTGAGGCCGAGATAGGCCATGACGCCGGGGAAGAGATCCTCGGGGCTGTCCAGCATGTAGATGCCGCAGGCCTTCAGCTTGGAGGCGACCTCCGGCTTCATCACCAGGTCCCAGGTGTTGAGCGGCATGTCGCCGAGGATTTCCTTCACCTTCTTGACGTTCACGCCGATGCCGGTGGTGCCCCACATGTAGTTGACGGCAAACTGGTTGCCGGGATCGAACACGGCGAGGCGCTGCGTCACGTCCGGCCACTGATTGGCGAGGTTCGGCAGCTTCGCCTTGTCGAGCTTCTGGAAGATCTTGGCGCCGATCAGGCGCTGCACGAAGGGGCCCGACGGCACCACGATGTCGTAGCCGGACTTGCCGGCAAGAAGCTTGGTCTCGACGATCTCGTTGTTGTCGTAGGTGTCGTAGACCACCTTGATGCCGGTCGCCTTCGTGAACTCGTCCAGCGCCTTGGGGTCCACATAGTCGGACCAGTTGTAGACATTGACCA
>JALYFY010000202.1 GCA_030777385.1 Pseudomonadota bacterium
GCCCACAAGCAATCCCTGCGCGACCGGGAGCAGGCGAAGCTCGCGGACACGCAGGCGCGCCGCGCCGCCATGGGCCGGGACCAGAAGCGCCGCGATGCCTTGCGCGCCGTGATCGAGAGCGAGCCCACGGGGCCGGAGAACATCCAGCACATCCATTCCGTGCTGGCGCTCTGCGGCCTGCCCTACAAGGAGCCCAAGGGCGAGCGCGAGTTCTTCCGCGAATACGGCCGCAACACGCTCAGCATCATGGCGGGCCGCCTCACCAACCCGACGACCGGGCAGATGGAGCTGCAGGGGCTCCCCTACGGCCCCAAGGCCCGCCTCGTGCTGCTGCACCTGTGCACGGAAGCCGTGCGGCAGCGCAGCGCCCGCATTGAGGTCGCGGACAGCCTCTCGGGCTTCATCCGCCAGATGGGCTTTCCCGTGACGGGGGGCGAGCGCGGGACGCTGCGGCAGTTCAAGGAGCAGCTCAACCGGCTGGCGGCCTGCACGATGCAGATCGGCCTGTGGGACGGCGCCTCGCGCTCCAGCACGCTCAACGTGCCGCCCTTCCGCCAGCTCGACATCTGGCTCTCGGGCAGCCCCGACCAGGGCCTGCTGTGGTCCAACACCGTGCAGTTCCACGCCGAGTTCTACGACAACCTGATCCAGCACGCGCTGCCCGTGGACATCCGCGCCGCGCGCGCCTTCTCGGGCTCCGCGCGCAAGCTCGATATGCTGTTCTGGATGGGCTACCGCCTGCGAACGGTGCAGCGTCCCTTAAGGCTCTCCTGGGACAACCTGCATAAGCAGTTCGGCTCGGACAATGCCAGCATCCGAAGCTTCAAGCAGGCCTTCAAGGGAGACCTCGCTCATATCAAGGAGGTCTTTCCACGCCTGCAGGTGACCCTGGACGACGGAGGCATGCTGCTGCTGCCGACCGATCCGAGCGAGCTGCTCGTTCGCCCAAAGCGCGGCAATCTGGAAAGCCGAGCATCTACAGCGGCTTAGGTGCGCAGAGTACGATTCGCCTCACACGTGTGGATGGTGCCGCAGGCCGGAAGATGCTCTACTCGGCCCCGTGCCATCGGCGCTTGATCGGAAAATTCCATGCCGGACCTGGGATCCACGCTACGCATCTTCCATCCTGCACCGAACGTCATCGCCTTCTACGATGGACGGATCCCCGGAACGCGCGCCTGTTCGCCCGAACCGAATTGGCTCGACGACGGGGCCTATGAGCTGGGAGTCTGCACCTACGCGATCGTGAGCGGGTCCGAGGCCCTGGTCTACGATACGCACATCTCCCTCGCGCATGCCCGCATCATCCGCTCGACCCTCGCCGATCAGGGCATCGCCCGGCCGACGGTCGTCCTGAGCCATTGGCACCGGGACCACGTGGCCGGGAACGAGGTCTTTGCCGATTGCGAGATCATCGCTCATTCCCTCACCGCTCGGAAACTCGTCGAGCAGCGCCAGACGATCGAAACCGGCAAGCCTCCCATCAAGCCTCTGGTGGGACCTACCAGAACCTATGAAGGGACCTTCCAGCTAATTGTCGGAGATCTGTCAGTTGAACTGCATCACGCGGACATCCACAGCCAGGATGGGACGCTGCTGCTGATCCACGAACGAAGCCTTCTCTTTGCCGGAGATGCCCTGGAGGACCCGATCACTTATGTGGCGGAACCCGACAGGCTTCCCTTCCATCTCGCCACCCTCCGGCACATCGCGCAATGGCCTGTCGGGCGGATCCTGCCCAACCACGGAGACCCGGACGTCATCGCCCGAGGCGGCTATGAGCCCGGTCTCATCCAGGCGACCATCCGCTATCTGGAGAAGCTTCTTCGCTGCCGATCCGAGCCTGATCTTGCCGGTGCCCCGCTTCTCGACTGGATCGGGGAGGATCTGGCTCGCGGCTGGCTCCATGAGTTCCCGCCCTATGAAGCGGTTCACCGGGAAAACCTGCGCAAGGTGCTTGCGCTCCCCTAGGCAGAAACCGTTACGGGATCACGCTTCCGGTGTTGGTGCGCCGGGCGGGAGCAGTCCCTCCTCCCGCAACTCGTCCCAGAGCGCAGGCGGAATAGCTGCCGCCATCAGCCGGGCATTCTCCCGCACCTTGTCGGCATGCTTGGCGCCCGGAATGATGGCAGCCACCACAGGATGCGCGGCGCAGAACTGGAGGGCGGCCGAGCGCAGGTCGACGCCGTGGCGGCTGCACACCTCGGCCATCCGGTCGCGCTTTTGAACCATCTCTTGAGGCGCCTCCTGGTACTCGAAGTTCCGGCCGCCGGCGAGCAAGCCCGAATTATAGGGACCGCCAACAACCACGTGGACGCCCCGCTCTGCGCACATGGGGAAAAGCCGGTCGAGCGCCGGCTGGTTGAGGAGGCTGTAGCGCCCGGCGAGCAGGAACACGTCCGGGTCGGACATCTCGAGCGCCCGCTCGCAGGGTTCGGTGAGGTTGACCCCCAGGCCCCATCCCTTGATGACGCCCTCGTCGCGAAGGCGAATGAGGGCCTTGGCGGCGCCGCTCATGGCGATCTCGAACAACTCCTGCCAGGCGTCGCCATGGTGATCGGCGGCAACGTCGTGGATGTAGGCGATGTCGATCTGCGCCAGGCCAAGCCGCTGATAGCTGTCCTCAATGGACCGCATGGTCGCATCATAGGAGTAGTCATACTCCCCACGGAACGGCAGGCCTTGAACGAAGGGCGGATTGTCCGCCCCGCCCGGAGCAGGACGCATGATGCGCCCGACCTTTGTGGACAGGACGAATTCTTCACGTGGATAGCGGCGGAGGACATTGCCGAAGCGATGCTCGGAGAGGCCGCTGCCGTAATGAGGAGCCGTATCGAAGTGACGGACCCCCGTCTCCCAGGCCGCGACGAGCGCCGCTTCAGCCGTCTCTTCGGACACCACATCGAACATGTTGCCGAGCGGAGCACCGCCGAAACCGAGCGGACCTGGGGGAGCGAAGTGGGGCTTTGTCATCATCTGTCCTTCCAGTTCCGGGTCGAACCCGCTTCAGGGCCGACACAAAGTCTAAAGGCTCGCTGCCGAACAGGCCTTGCTCATTTCCGCTTGATCCTGCCCACAACCCAGCCCACGGCACCCAGCATCACCAATCCGACGAGAAAACCGATGCCAGCCCCCCAGGTAACGCCGGGCGAGCCCATGGCAAGGTATCCGGCGAAGGCACCCACCACAAACAGCACGACAGGGGCGAGGCATCCAATGCCGATCATCGCGCCAGCTTCCTTGCCCTCGGCCCTCTGCAACGTGCAGAGAACAACTCCAAGCCCTTAGGTCCGATCCTTGCTCAAAGCTCCGGCACCGCCATGGCATGGCGCTTTTCGGCACGGTGGGTTGTCTCCTGAGCGCATTTCTCAAGATGAGCCAGCTTGTTGACGACCTGCAGATTGGGAGCGCCCCAGAAGGCGAGCAGCTCGGGCCAGGGTCTTCGACGATGCTCGGACCAGACCTGAAAGAGCGGTATGCGATGGTCCACTTCGGCGGTCTTTAGAAGGCGGCGCCCGGACAGCGGGCATTTCCTGCTCTGGCGAATCTTCAGCGCCTTCAGGTGATCGCTCGGCGCCGTCCAGAACTGCCAGGCGACCACACAGGCTGCATGCCACACCGCGTTCTTGTTGGGCTTGTTGTCGCCCCAGAGGTCACGGTGCCACCCCAACCGGAAGACAGGTTGCCCGCAGACGCAGCAATGACCGGGCCCCCGGGTGAAAGCTGCCTCTCTGTAGGGAGCAGGGGGAATGCGAAACGATATCGGCAGGCCTGGCGTCTTGTCCTGCGCAAGACGCCACTGCCATCCATCAGGCTCTCCGGTCTTTGCAGCAAGCGCCCGTGCCAATCTATCGGCCAGGAGCGGGTGGTGTCGCCAGTAGGACTCCACGGCTCTGCGCTGGGTAGCCGGAATGAGCGGCCGCCTGAGCGCGTGGGTCAAAACGCAGGCTGGAAAGAAATCGGATAGACGGCTCTCAAGACGGGCCCGCGCCTTTGTGTTCTTCTCGTCTCGCCAAGTGGACATGTCTAAAGGGCCACATCATTCATAGTTATGGTCGAAGCTGCCAGTGCGGTGATCTTTGCGTACGGCTCGATCCATTGGATGTTCCGGAATGCAACCGAGCGGTTTGGATGTTCCGAACCGCTCGGCAAAAGCATTGAGCCTCTCACGCTGCAGAGTAAGGGCGGCTAGTCGGCAAACTCCCCGCGCAGGATCTCCCGCTTGCCTGCATGGTTTGCGGGCCCGACGATCCCTTCCTTCTCCATACGCTCCATGATCGAGGCCGCCCGGTTGTATCCGATCTGCAGCCGGCGCTGGATGTAGCTCGTGGAAGCCTTCCGGTGCCGGAGGATGATGCCGACGGCCTGTTCGTAGACGTCAGCCGTGGCGAAACCGAGATCGTCTTCCTCGACCGGAAGATCGGCGGGCTCCAGTT
>JALYFY010000203.1 GCA_030777385.1 Pseudomonadota bacterium
CCGTCCGACGCGACCGACCGCATGATCGCCGCCCGCCAGCGGCTTCGCAATGCCTTCGACGCGGTGGGAGCCGATTTCAGCGATCTCCTGATGGATCTCTGCGGCTTCCTGAAGGGCTTGGAGCTCATCGAGCGCGAGCGCCAATGGCCTGCGCGTTCTGCAAAGATCGTGGTGCGGCTGGCCCTCGCGCGGCTGGCCGAGCATTACGGCATCGAGGCCGCTGCCCGCGGACCGGCTGCCTCGCGGGGCATTCGCGTGTGGAAGGCGGTGGTGATCGAAGGCGGACGGATTTAGGACGACGCCAAAGCTATCTGCGCATCGCGGCGGATGCGCTCGACCATGGATCTGACGCCGTTCGACCGTTGCGGCGTCAGATGCTCGGACAACCCGAGCTCCTTGAACAGCGCCAGCGCGTCGGTGGAGAGGGCCTCCGACGCAGTCTTTCCGTCGTAGAGCGAGATCAGGAGAGCCACGAGACCGCGCACGATATGGGCGTCGCTGTCGCCGACCAGATGAAGCACCGGCCTGCCCTTGGAGGAATCCAGGCCAGTCTGGAGCCAGACCTGGCTCGCGCAGCCCTGCACCTTGTTGGCGTCGTTATGCGCCTCGTCCGGCAAGGGCTCCATGAGCCGCCCGAGCTCAATGAGGTAGCGATACCGCTCCTCCCAGTCGTCGAGCAGTTCGAAGTTGGACACGATCTCGTCGATAGTCGGCAGCATGGCGGTCCCGCGTTGTCTGCCGGTCATATAGCCATCGTGCTGGCATTTGGCGACGGGAGCGACGTTTTTAAACCGCGATCTTTTCTAGCTGCGCGGCTTGGACACGGGCAGTTCGCGGTCTTCCGAGCGCAGGGTGTCGGAAGGTTTGGCCGGGCTCACAGGATTGAGCCCCGACGTGGTGAGGATCTTGTCGACCACCGCCTGCTTGGCGCTGTCGGGCAAGGCCTTCCACACGGTCTCCAGATGGCCCGGATTGTCCTGGGCGGAGGAGGGCGGTGCAGCAGCTGGCTCACTTTTCTTTGGGGTAAAGATCGCCTCGATGGCGGCTGTACCTTCGCCCTGCTGCCGAACTGGCGAGTAATAGAAAATAGCGCCGACGATAAGGATGAAACGAATGATCGAAAGCATAGGATGGCTGTTGTTTGCCCGGAAGGGTGGGATATGCATCACCATAACGTGCTGGGGCTGCTGCGCGTAGCAAGGTTTAGGCAGAATCTGTAAACAGGATGAACGAAACCTTGCTGCTTCGCGATGCTGCCAAGTGATGGGAAAACAAGGGGAAATGCGGGCGGTGCATACGCTCTGACGCTCTGCGGGCTGAGATCCCCGGCCCATCCGGTCCTGGATCCGCCGCTTGAGCGAAGCAATTAGGTTTCGCTTAAGCGGACTCTGGCAGGCTTTGCCGCAACAAAGACAAGAAGCGGTGCTCCCGCCGCAGGCTTGTCATAAATACCGCAGTCCAAAGACGCCATTCTTCGAAGACGGAACGATCTCCTTGCGTGATGCTCTTGCTGATCAGCCTGACGACGACTTCGATCTGCCCTCCGTCGTGCGGCGGAAGGCTCCGGCAAAGCCGCAGAAGCGGCCCGTCAAGCCTCAGCGCAAGCCGGGCATCGGCGAGAAGACGCTCTCCTTTGTCTTCGACCATCCGCGCCAGATCCTTGCCGCCCTGTTCCTGACCGGGTGCGGAGGCGCCATCGCCTGGAATGCCCTGGCGCTGCAGGATTCCCGCCATCCGGCACCGCTCTTCAACGCACGGGAGATCGTGCTTGCGCCGGAACCGGCACCTGAGGCTGCCTTGTCGCAGCCTTTGCCTCCGGCACGCCCTGGGGCGCAGCCTTTGGGCGATCAGGCGTCGATCACGGCTCATCCCGAGACCGCTGCTCATCCATCTACGGCTCCGGCCGCTGAGACCGCGCCTGCCGCTGCAGCCGCCAAGGCTCCCGCGCGCAGCCCGATTGCGGAGATGATCCGCAACGGCGGCCAGCCGGCACCTGGTGCTGCGGCCCAGCCGGCCCGGCCCCCGCAGGCCAGCCCTCCCGCAGCGCCTCCTGCCACAGTGCCTCCTGCCGCCAGAACCGCCGCGCGCGATCCGATTGCGGAGATGATCCGCATGGGCGGGCCCATTCCGGTGCCGCCTGCCAATGTGGGCCGGTCCGATCCCGGAGACATGGTTCTGTCGGGTCAGCGCGCGCTTGCGCGGCTTGGCTACAGCGTGAAGGTTGATGGCGTCATGGGATCTGGCACGCGCCAAGCCATCGAACGCTTCGAGCAGGACCGGCGTTTGCCTGTGACGGGTGAGTTCAACGCGCGCACGATCCGCGAGCTGTCATCCCATTCAGGAATTGCAGTCCAATAGTGTCCCGGCTTCGCTCCGACTTCTGGGTGTCCGCCTATCTCCGCCGCTGCTCGGTGGAGGGGGTCGATGCCGCCTTGCGCAGGCGCGGTGCAGCGGAGGCGGGGGCCGTCTTCGTGAAGGTGGACCGTCTCGACGGGACGGCTGATCTCTACGGCCCGGCGCCGCAGCTCTATGTCGATGACAGCGGGGAGCGCTTGTTCTCCCCAATCCTGCAGGGGGTGATGCCGCTCGACGTGGAGGAGCGGATGACCCGCGAACTGCGCTTCGATTCCGATCTCTGGCTCGTCGAAGTCGACGATCGCGCAGGGCGCCACTTTCTCGATCTGGCGCAGGAAGGTTAAGCCCTCTCGGTTTCTCCCGAGAGGACCCTCACGCCGAGAATGGCTTCGACAAGGGCAATGGCCACGGGAGCAGGAACGTCGCGCATTTCGCGTACCAATTCCTTGATCGCGCAGAGAGGATAGGCCAGGGCCGGGTGAAGGGTGAGAAACACCTGGATCGCATGCTTCCGCTCAACCCCCAGAGCCTTGAAGGCGAGCGCCAGGAGCCGGTGACGCCCGATCTCAAGCACCCGCCATTCCGTCGCAGCAGGAAAGCCGAAGAGCGCCGTCAGCAGATCTTCCAGGCGATGGACATCGCCCTCTGCTGCAGCGTCCAGGATGCCAGCAGTATCCCGCGCCGTCAGATTGAAACATATGGTCGCACGCCGCTGCGCGAGCGAGGCGGCAACGCCCTCGCGGATCTGGTGGCGTCGCTCGCAATCGGCAGACAGGTAAAGGGCTGCTGCATCCCCTGAGGCAAGGTCGGCACGTTCGAGAAGCAACCGGGCGAGGGCAGGGCGATAGCGGGCGCGCTGCAGAAGAACATCGAACCCTGCCGTTGCCGAGGGAAGGGAGGGATTGGCTGCAAGCATGTCCTCGACGGCGTTCTCGTGCAGCACTAGGAGGCGCTCGACGGTCGCGGGATCGAGCTCCGATTGCAGGGCGAGCTGCAGCCGCCCATCCGGCGTCGCAAGCAGCTTGGACACAGGCTGGCGCAACATCCTCGCAGAGTGCCTCTGTACGATCTCGCGCGCTTCGGCTGAATGCTGAGCCAGGTAATCGAGAACGGATACCGGCGTATCCCCGCAAGGGGCGAGGAGGCGGGCGAGATCCACGAGGGTGTCGCGGTCCGCCTTCGGCAGGAAGCCCAGCATGAGCGCTTCGAACGTCTCGATGCTCTCGCGGTCCCGCGCAGGCGCGGCCACGAACATGCTCGCGTTCACTTTCAGGAGAGCGGTGTGCGCATCGGGGCTGCCGGCCTCCGACGATCCGAGACCCGAGAGGTCAGACCAGAGATCCGGATTTGCAGAGGACGCCATGTTCAGCTCGATTTCAACGCAACCTCGCCCGAGGCTAGGGCCGGTTACTTAGCGCATCTTTAATGGGCCTGAACTGCTGGGGTCTCGTGCGTTGCTGGAGAGGAACATAAGCGCGGCCGTAAGTGTTGTTTTCATGTCAGGCAAAGCTTTTTTCAAACAGCCGCAGCCGGACGGAAACCATCTGTTAACCATAGATCTCTTTTTTGTAAGTCAGTCATCGAGGCAGCCAGTGGCACATTAAAAGGAGGACACAATGCAAGACGTCTGGACCAGATCGCCAGGAGTGGTGATCGCTTTTCCGGATAGCACGGAGCGGCCGCAGCGCCCGCTTCTGTCCGCCGATGAGCCCAGGGGTGAGATCCTTCTCTTCACCGGTGTCCGGTATGAGAGGCCAGCCCCGAATCCAGGTCCCTCCCGGCCGATCGCCTCCAACGGCCCTGGACGCCGCCGCTCGTAAACGTTCACTGTTCGAATGACGATGAGACGCCCTTAGGCGTCTACCGGCGGGCTTGCCAGATCGCGCACCATCAGCACCGCATCCGGCCCATAGCTCGCAAGCTTCGCCTCCAGGCCCAAAGCTGCCGTTGCGCGAAAGCCTACACTCTCCCAGAACGCCTGGGAGCGATTGACTGCCACCAACGACAGATTGCCGAATCCCGCTGCCTGCGCATGCTCAGCCAGCATGTGGGCCGCCTGTGACGCATATCCCTTGCCCCGTGCCTCCGGCAGCAGGGCGACATCATGGATGTAATAGGTCGTAGCCTTCCCCGGTAGCGCGCCGAGCTGTGCGTTCAGGGGCGGCGGCTCCCCAAGGCGCCACGGATGGGTAAGCGCATAGCCGATGGCCTTCTCTCCCTCGACAAGCATAAGACAGCCCTGCGGATAAAGACGCTGGCGCTCGGCGAGAACTCTCGACTCTTCCGGATGATCGGCATGGATCGCGTCTGCCAGGACCTGCACCTGCGCAAGATCCCGGGGCGTCATCGGGCGCCAGGGCATGTGGTTTATGCGTCCTGTTCGGCCGTGCAGGATACCGCCTTGGCAGCCTCTTCGGCCTGAGGGCGCAGGCTCGGCGTCGGCGCCGTCACGCGCACGATCACGAAGCCTTGCTGCTCAGGGGCAACGATCCTCACGTCGCGCGAAGGCTCGTTCTCATCCTCCGCGGCGCGCGCCTCATCGAGCTGACGGGCCGTCATGGCGACGATCTCCAACTCGCCGCGCACGGCGGCCCGGTCCGTGACGGCAAAGAATACGCCGCCTGTTTCCTTATGGAACGAGAAGGACAGGAGGAGTGATCCGGTCTGGGCTGCAACGCGCATTGGGCCGTTGCGCAGGTCGAAGGCGCAGGCTGCTACGGCAACGGCCGGATCGGGCCTCGGAAGCCAAGTGTTCTCCCCGCCAGGCGCGCTGATGATCTGCGCCTTCTCGGCGGTCAGCGTAGGCTGGACTTTGGCGAAGGCGTCCTGATCCGACAGGTAGGGGCTGGCGAAGATGGCGGCGATGTGAACGCCTGCTGCAATCACGAGGCCGCAGAGGGTAGCGATCAGGAAACGGCTGAAGCCCCTCATGCTCCGCACCCCAGGCGCTGGATGGCGGGAAAGTCGCTCTCCTCGAGATTGGCGCCGGCTGCACCCGGAGGATCATAGAGACGCAAGGTGACCGCAAAAGGTCCCGACGCCGGAAGCTGGAGCCAGTTTCCCGGCTGGACATTCCGCGACAGGGCAATGGTGAACCGGTCCTGGGCGTCCCTCACCACCTCTGCCGAGGTGAAGCTTCTGCGTCCAAGTTCCGTCACCGGCAGGCGCCCGTCCCGATCGTAGAGGGTTAGAGTCCAGAGTCGGGCGCTGGGAGCCACGGAGCCGATGCTATAGGAGCAGCCTGCATCGAGGGCGCGGCCCTCACTGTCCGCCGTTGCCGTGAAGCCCAGTCCTTCGCCTGTGGCGAGCGGCACGTCGCCCCGGCGGGCGATGATGGCCCGCATGTAGGGATCGGCCTCCGGAGAGCCGAGACTGGGCCAGGCCTGCCATGGGCCGAGGCGCAGGCTGCCGAAGGGTGGATTGCCGTTCATCGCCCAATAGGCCGAGCCGAGACCCAGTCCCAGCGCGAGCAGGAGCGCATAGATGACCAGGAAAACGGTTGGGACGAATCTCGATTTCACCGGAGCCATCGGGGGCGTTGAGGCGCGCATCGAAGCGGCCGCCGGGGCATTCGTCAAGACAGCCTCTGTTTCCATGGTCAGGGCATAGCCACTTGGCGGCGTGCATCCGCGGAAGCTGAGCTGCGCGGCGCTTCGGGGGCTTTCCCGGTCGAAAGGGGGCGCTCGACCGACTGGAACAGGGAGCCGATGTCCCCCAGCACCTCGTAGGACCTGCGCGACAGCGTGCCTGCTAGATAAGCCTGCGCGGGCGCCTGCGCCTGATCCGCCGCCTGGCCTTTGGAGGAGGCGACACGGTTCGCATTCGCCGGGCTGGCACCGGGAATCGGGCGGATCTCCAGGTTCTGGTGAGCCGCCACCATGACGTCATGCCAGGTGATGGCCGGCAGCGTACCGCCGGTCATGTCGTTCATGGGTGTCGAGTCGTCGTTGCCGTACCAGACGCTGGCCACGAGATTGCCCGTGTAGCCCACGAACCAGGCGTCCTTGTAGCCGTTCGTCGTGCCGGTCTTGCCGGCCACCGGAATGCCTTCCAGAGCCGCGCGCTTGCCGGTGCCTTCCTCGACGACCTTGTTGAGCATGAAGTTGATGTCCTGGACGACACGGGTATCGAGCACCTGCTTGGGCGGGGTGTCGCGGTCGTGGCGGTAGATGACCTCGCCGGACGAGTTGCGCACCTCCCAGGCCGCGTAAGGGTCGGCCCGCTTGCCGCCGTTGGCGAAGACCGCATAGGCAGCCGCCATGTCGATCACCGTCACCTCGGCGGCACCGATAGGCAGGGAGCTCGAATCCGTGAGCGGGTGAGTAAGGCCCATGCGCTTGGCCGTGTCGATGATCACGGCGCGGCCTGCCTTGGCGTTGCCCTTGCCGATCTCGAGGGACATCCGCACCGGGATCGAGTTGATGGAGCGCGCCAGCGCCGAAGTCAGGGACATGGAGCCGGAGAAGGAGCGGCCGTAGTTCTGCGGGCACCAGTTGCCGAGGCAGATCGGCTGGTCGACCACGTTCGAGGTTGGCCGCAGCTTCGGGTTGGTGGTCATGGCCGCCGCATAGACGAAGGGCTTAAAGGACGAGCCGGGCTGGCGCAGGCCGCCGGTGGCTCGGTTGAACTGGCTCTGGCCATAGTCCCGCCCGCCAACGATGGTTCGGACGGCCCCGTCCACGTCCATGACCACGAGGGCGCCCTGGCCGGCCTTGTACTGGCGCCCATGCTGGCGCAGCAGGTTCTCCAGGGTCTGTTCCGAGTGCCGCTGAAGCGCAGTGTCGAGGGGCGTCTTCACGATCAGCACCCGCTCGGTGCCGAACTTCTTCTGGGACGCGAGAGCCTTCACCTGCTCATAGGCCCAATCGAGGTAGAAGTCGGGGGTGGTTTCACGCTCGCGGTTGATCGGGGTTGCCGGATTGCGGCGGGCGATCTGGATCTGGCCCTCCGTCAGGAACCCGGCCTCGACCATGTTGCGGAGAACCTCGTTGGCGCGGGCACGCGCCGCAGGCAGGTTCACATGGGGCGCATATTTGGTCGGAGCCTTGAACAGGCCAGCC
>JALYFY010000204.1 GCA_030777385.1 Pseudomonadota bacterium
GTGTTGATGCCGACCAGGCGGGCCGCGAGGCGGTTCGCGGCCGTCGCCAGCACAGCCTTGCCGAGGAGCGAGTGCTCCAGAAACACGTACAGCACCAGGACGACGACGGCCGCACCGCCGAGGACCCAGAAGCTCTGCGGCTGAACCGCTGCGCCAAGAATGTCGACCGGCGTGTCGCCGGTGAAGGCGGGCAGCTTGTGGAACTGCTTGTCGAACACGATGGTGGCGATGCCGCGCAGCAGGATCGATGCGCCGATGGTGATGATGATGAGCGTCACGGCCGATGCGCCGCGCGCCGGCTCGATGGCGAAGCGATGAAGCATCAGGCCGATGACGACAGCGACGCATATGGCAGCTAACGCTGCCAGCGGCAGCGGAACGCCGGCTGCTGCGGTAAACACCGTTACCATGCCGCCGAGCATGACGAACTCGCCCTGCGCGAAGTTCACCACGCCCGAGGCGTTGTAGATCAGGGTAAAGCCCAGCGCGACCAGCGCATAGACGGCGCCCACCGTCAGCCCGGAGATGAGGAACTGGAGAAACTCCGCCATACTGCTGTCCTACGCTCTTCAGGGTGCCGAACGGGAGGCGGGTGTAGGCCTCCCGTTCGATCGACGTCAGCGAAAGATCAGCTGCCCGACTGGGCGAGGTTCCAGTCGCCGCCCTTGATCTCCAGCATGCGGAATGCCGAGAGGTCGAGGCCGAGATGGTCGGTTGCCGACATGTTGACGATGCCGCCGGTGCCGACGAAGCCCTTGGTCTTCTCGATCTCGTCGCGGACCTTCTGCGGGTCCGTGGAGTTGGCGCGCTTCATGGCCTCGACCAGGATGAAGAGGCCGTCATAGGCATGACCGCCGAAGGTCGAGACCGGCTGCTTCGTGGCGCTCTCATAGGCCTGCTTGTACTCCGTCACGACCTTCTTCTGCGGGTCGCTGTCCGGCAGCTTGTCGCCGACGAGAAGCGCTGCCGCCGGCAGGCGGACACCCTCGGCCGCAGGACCTGCGAGATCGATGAAGCTCTTCGAGGCGACGCCGTGGCTCTGGTAGAACGGCGTCGCGGTCATGCCGAGCTGGGCATAGTTGCGGGTCACGATGGCCGGACCCTGGCCAAAGCCCGGATTGACCACCGCCTGCACGCCCGCCGTGTTCTTGATCTTGGTGAGCTGGGCCGTCATGTCGCTGTCGCGCGGGCCGTAAGTTTCATCGCTGAGGATCTGCATGCCGTAATTGGGTGCGACCTTCACGCATTGCGCCCGCATGGAGGCGCCGAAGCCGTCTGTGCCCGAGATCATGCCGATCTTGGTCAGGTTGCGTTTTTTAAGATCCTCGAAGATCTTCTCGCATGCCATCTTGTCGGTGTGCGGCGTCTTGAACACGAACTTGCGCACAGGGTCGATCACCTCGATGGCGCCGGCCAGCGAGATGAACGGCACCTGCGCCTCCTCGAAGACGGGGATCATGGCCATGGTGCTGCCGGTGGTCGTGCCGCCCACCATGGCGATCACTTCGTCATCTTCAATAAGGCGCGTGGCGAAGGTGCGAGCCTTGTTGGCATCGCCGCCATCGTCATAGATCACAAGCTCGATCTTCTTGCCGGCAACGCCGCCTGCCGCGTTGATCTTGTCGACATAGAGCCGCAACGTCTTGTCCTCGGGCTCACCGAGGAACGACGACGGGCCGGTGACCGAGAGCACCGAACCGATCTTGACGGTGCTCTGCGCAAGGGCGCCGTGAGACACACCAACACTGAGCGCACCTGCGGCCAGTATGAACTTGAGAGTGGCTTTCGATTTCATCCGTTTCCTCCTGGTGGGTTGTCGTGTGTTCTTTTTTGATTTTTGCACACTGAAGCAGGCCGCAAGGGCCTCTCAGGTCGTGTCGGTTTGGAAGCAGAAAGACATGAATGCGGCATCGGTGAAGCAGGCGTCGATGCTTCGGCAGTCATGAGGGTGTAGAGCCTGTAGGGCTTCGGTGAGCGTACCCCGATGGTCTTCGAAAAATCCCATCTCATGCGGCTCCGTGCGAGCTTGAATGCTCTCATTGACCCTGTCCCTCACATCAATATAATTGACCGAACGGTTGGTCAATAGTAAACAAGTCGCAAGACCGTCCGCTTGCCATCAGCGAAAATTCGGGAGGGCCATGGTGGAGAACGATCTCATCCTCACAGACAGGCGAGAGGGCTATCGCGTCATCACCCTCAACCGGCCCGACCGTCTCAACTCCTTCAACGAGGCGATGCATGCGGCCCTGATGGCGGCGCTGCTCGATGCGGAAGCGGACGGCAGCTGCCGGGCGCTGATCCTCACCGGTTCGGGACGCGGCTTCTGCGCCGGCCAGGATCTGTCCGACCGGGTGTTCAGCCCGGGGCAGGCTCCCGATCTCTCCTCGACG
>JALYFY010000205.1 GCA_030777385.1 Pseudomonadota bacterium
GATGACAGTGCGCGTGGTGCCGGGGGCTGCCTTGCCGTCGATCAAGGCTTCTGCCGTGAAGCTCTGCTGCCCGCTCTTCCCGATCTCCGCCAGAAGCGCGTCGAGGGAGGCCTGGTGGCCGAACTCCACGCCCTTCGAGTTGGGCCGCTCCGGGCCGTAGAGATCCCGTGGCAGCGGCAGCTTGGGGTGTCGCGCCTTGTCGGCGGACACGATGATGTCGGCAGGACGCTTCAGGAGCTCTTGCACCGAAACATTGGGATCGGCTGCCACGGACACGAAAGAGGAATTCGCGCCGTTCTCCAGCAGGCGGCGGACGAGATAGGCCAGGAGATCGCGGTGGCCGCCCACCGGCGCATAGGCCCGGCAGGCCAGACCCGGCTTGTCCTCGATCAGGCGGGCATAGAGCGCCTCACCCATCCCGTGCAGGCGCTGGAACTCGTAGCCCTCCGTGCCGCCGGCGCGCTCAATGATGGAGGCGATGGTGAGCGCGTTGTGAGTGGCGAACTGCGGATAGATGCGCGGACGGAGAGAAAGCATCTTCTCGGCGCAGGCCACATAATGCAGGTCCGTCATCGCCTTGCGGGTAAAGACCGGGTAATCGTCGAGCCCGCGCTCCTGGGCGCGCTTCACCTCCGTGTCCCAGTAGGCGCCCTTCACGAGGCGCACCATCAGCTGCCGGTCATAGCGCTCGGCCATGGCGGCGATTGCATCGATCACGGAGCCTGCGCGCTTCTGATAGGCCTGGATGGCAAGCCCGAAGCCCTTCCAGTCGGCCAGCGAGGAATCGGCGAGCACCGCTTCGATCACCTCGAGCGAGAGTTCGAGGCGGTCGGCCTCCTCCGCATCGACGGTGAAGTTGAGATCGTAGGACTTTGCTTGTCGAGCCAGCTCGATCACGAGGGGCACCAACTCGCGCATGACCCGCTCGCGACTCGTAGCCTCGTAGCGCGGGTGCAGGGCCGAGAGCTTCACCGAGATCCCGGGACGGTTCGGCAGGGGCTCGTTGCCCGCCGAGCGGCCGATGGCGTCGATGGCGGAGGCGTAAGACTCGAAGTAACGGCGGGCGTCGTCGGCCGTGCGGGCACCTTCGCCCAGCATATCGAAGGAATAGCGGTAGACCCGGCCCTTGGTGGAGCCGGCGCGCTTCAGGGCATCCTCGATGGTCTGGCCGAGCACGAAGTGGTTGCCCATCACCCGCATGGCCTGCCGGGTTGCCGTGCGCACCGCCGGAAGGCCGAGGCGCTTGGTGACCTGACGAAGGATGCCCTCCGGGGTCTCGCCGGGCTGGATCACCCGAGCCGTGATCCCGAGCGCCCAGGCCGAAGCCGAGACGAGGAAGGCGTCGGACTTCGATTCGTGGCCTGCGAAGTCGGCCTGTCCCAGCTTGTCCTCGATGAGCCGGTCGGCGGTGGCGGCATCCGGCACCCGGAGCAGGGCTTCGGCCAGCACCATGAGGGCGAGGCCCTCCTTGGTGGAGAGCGCATATTCGCGCAGCATCTCCTCAACGCCCCCGAGCCCGCCGCCCTTGGCGCGGATGGCCTCGATCAGGCGCGTCGCCTGCTCGTCCACACGCTTCTCCCGATCCGATGACAGACGCGAGCCGTCCAGCAGACGGGCGGCCATGGCCTTGTCGTCTTCGGCATAGGGAGGGTTGAAGGGCACGAGGTGGCTTGGGGCAGGGCGCATCGGAAATCCTCTGGGGTTTTCCGGAATATATGAAGGAAAGAGCCGTGTTTCGATGGCTATCTTCGCGCTGCAGCCTTAGGATCCGCGGTATGACAGCAAGAAAGCCGTGACAATGACGGAACTGGACAAGATCGATCGAAAGATCCTCAAGCATCTCCAGGGCGATGGCCGCATCGCCGCCGTGGAGCTGGCCGAAAAGATCGGCCTGTCCCCCACATCGACGGGCGAACGGGTCAAGCGCCTGCAGCGGGAGGGCTATATCGCGGGCTTCGGCGCCAGGCTCGATCCGCACCGGCTCGGCCTCGGCCTCCTGGTGTTCGTGGAGGTCTCCCTCGACAAGACCACCGCCGATGTCTTCGAGAAGTTTGCTCAAGCCGTAAAACGCGCGCCCGAGGTTCTCGAGTGCCACATGGTGGCAGGCGGGTTCGACTATCTGGTGAAGACCAGAGTGGCCGACATGGCTGCCTACCGCCGCTTCCTGGGCGAGATCCTCCTTGCCCTGCCGGGCGTGAAGGAGACCCGCACCTATGCGGTGATGGAGGAGGTCAAAAGCGACGGCATGCTGCCGGTGTAGATATGGAGAAAGGCGGCTTGAAGCCGCCTTTCTCGTCTTGATATTGCTCCCAAGCCTTAGCCGGAAACGGCCTCCTGCTCGTTCCTCGTCTTCCAAAGGGAGAAGACGACGCCACCCGCGATGAGGGCGAGAGTCACGCCCAGCGAGATGGTGGGGTCGAGCTTGCCCACAAGCTGGTTCCAGAAGATCTTGCCGCCGATGAACACGAGCACGAGCGCCAGAGCGTATTTCAAGTAGTGGAACCGGTGCACCATGGCAGCCAGGGCGAAGTAGAGCGCGCGCAGGCCGAGGATCGCCATGATGTTGGCCGTGTAGACCACGAAGGTGTCCCTGGTGATGGCGAAGATCGCCGGCACCGAATCCACCGCAAAGATCAAGTCGGCGACGTTGATCACCACGAGAGCCAGGAGGAGCGGCGTCGCCCAGGTGACGATCTTGCCCGTCTTCGGATCCGGTTCACGCACGAAGAAGTGCTGATCGTGAAGACGGTTCGTCACCCGCATGTGCTTGCGCAGGAAGCGGACGAGCGGGTTCTTCTCGAT
>JALYFY010000206.1 GCA_030777385.1 Pseudomonadota bacterium
GCACCACCATCTCGGGATACGAGACCCAGTAGGGCGCCGGGATGATCACCTCGTCGCCCGGGTTCAGGGTCGCAAGCAGCGCGTTGTAGATTACATGCTTGCCGCCGGTGGACACGATGGTCTGCGAGGGCTTGTAGTCAAGGCCGTTCTCGCGCTTGAACTTGCGGGCGATGGCCTCGCGAAGCGGCACGATGCCGGAGACGGGGGTGTACTTGGTCTCGCCCCGGCGGATGGCCGAGATGGCGGCTTCCTTGATGTGGTCGGGCGTGTCGAAATCCGGCTCGCCGACGGAGAGGCTGATCACGTCCCGCCCTTGGGCTTTCAGATCCCGCGCCTTCTGCGTGATGACGATGGTGGCAGACGGCTTGATGCGGGAAAGGGCGTCAGACAAAAAGCCCATGGGAATCCTCCGAGCGGGGCGTTAGAAAGGAACCGTGACGGCGGCGGACCCTAATCTGGGCAAGCCGTCCAAGCAAGCAAAACAGCCAGGAAAAACAACCCTTCCCAGACGGGATTTTGAGGAGACGCCTTTTCCGATGACCCAATCCGTCACCCGCCGCCTCGCGCTCGGCCTGTTCGCCGGCGCAGCCCTCTTTGCCACCGCAGCCTCCGCCCAGGATTATCCCAACCGGGTCATCAAGATGGTGGTCCCCTACCCGGCGGGCGGCCCTACCGACGTGATCGCCCGCATCGTCGCCGAGGAGATGGGCAAGAGCCTCGGCCAGAACGTGCTGGTCGAAAACCTCGCCGGCGCCTCCGGGGCGGTGGGCACCCGCACGGTCGCCAAGGCGGATCCCGACGGCTACACCATCGTGTTCGGCAACAACCAGACGCATGGGAACAACATGTTCCTGCTCAAGGAGCCGGGCTACGACGCGGTGAAGGACTTCGCGCCGCTGGCTGGCGCCGGTGCCTTCGAGCATGTTTTCGTGGTGAAGAACGATCTGCCCGTGAAGTCCATCCCTGAGCTGGTGGAGCTTGCCAAGAAGGATCCCGGCAAGCTGAATTACGGCTCCACCGGCGTCGGTTCCGGCTCGCATCTGGCGACCGAGCTCTTCATGACCCGGACAGACATCAGGATGACCCATGTGCCGTTCCGGGGCGCGGCTCCCCTGGTGACCGAGCTCATGGGCGGGCGCCTCGACGTGTCGAACTCGACCCTGCCGAGCGTGCTGGCCCAGTTCCAGGCCGGCCAGATGCGCGCCATCGGCATCGCAAGCCCGCAGCGCAACCCGCAGGCACCCGACGTGCCGACCTTGCGCGAGCAGGGCATCACCAACGCGGATGCGGAATCATGGGCCGCCTTCTTCGCCCCGGTGAACACGCCCAAGCCCATCCTCGACAAGCTGTCCGGCACGATCATCGCGATCCTCAACAAGCCCGACGTGAAGGAGCGCATCACCAAGATCGGCTTCACCCTGAACGTGCGCGATCCGGAGACGTTCAAGCCCTATCTCGCCAAGGAGATCCAGACCTGGGCCGAGATCATCAAGGCGGCGAACATCAAGGCTGAGTGAGGCTGCTCGGCGTCATTCCCGGCCGGAGCGCAGCGGAGGGGAAGGGAATCCATAACACTGAGCGTGTAACTGGATCCCCTTCCCTCGCTTCGCTCGCCGGGGATGACACGCACTACGTCATGGCCGGGCTTGTCCCGGCCATCCCGATACGGAGAAGCGCTGTGCCTCAATCAATCGGGATCACTGGCACAAGGCCGGCGATGACGTGGGAACGGCGAGCAAACTGAAGGTTAGTCCGCATGCAGCGTCATCAAGGCCGCCTGATCGATCACATCCACCTGCGCGTCGCCGACATCGAGGCGAGCCGGCGCTTCTACCGCGCCGTCCTGCAGGCGCTTGGGCATGATTTCACCTCCGAGAGCCCCCGGCATTTTGCCTGCGACGAGCTGTGGGTGGATCAGGCCGACGGTCCGGTGTCCCGGGTTCATCTGGCTTTCCAAGCGCGTGACCCGCAAGGCGTTCATGCCTTCCACCAGGCGGCTCTCGCCCATGGCGGGCGCGACAATGGCGGGCCGGGAGAGCGGTCCTATCACCCGGGATATTATGCCGCCTTTGCGTTCGATCCGGACGGTCACAATATCGAGGCGGTCCACCATGGGCCTGCGGACCGCTCCGCCGAAGCGGTGGTCGTCACCCCGAAACCTTAACCGTTACCTGCCACAATCGTTAATAATTAGTTAATACGGATACTTAGCTTAGAGTCTGTAAGCAGCACTTGCGCAGGAAGTTGGAACCTTTTTGAATCATACAAGTTTTTCTCTTGCAGCCTGCTCGTGGCTGCTGGGGGAACAGCCAGTGAAAACCTTCCAGCCGAGAAACAAGTATCACGTCTCGTCCCGGGTCCACCGCCTCGATCCGCGCCAGGAAAGCCGCCGTTCCCTGGCGCTCATCATGCTGATGGGCCTTGCGACCCTCTCGGTCATGGCCACCACCCAGACCCTGTCGGCCCAGGACACGAAAGCTTTCCCCATCTATTCCCAACGGTAACACGTCAGTGAAGACCGGCAAGGTTGACGCCTTGCTGTAAGAGGCTAGCTCTCCGGCATCGGAACGACGGAGAGATTTGAACATGCTGAGCCCCCGCCTCGCCCTGGCCTGTGTGCTTACTCTCGGAGCCCTCCCCTCCGCGCTGGCGCAGGACACGCAGCGTTTCCGCACCGATAAGGTGGAAGTGATCGTCGAGACGGTCGCCCGCGATCTTCAGAACCCCTGGGGCCTCGCCTTTCTTCCCGACAATCGCCTGCTCGTCACCGAAAAACCCGGCCGCCTGCGCATCGTCGACCAGACGGGCAATCTTTCCGAGCCGATCGCCGGCCTTCCCCGCATTGCCGCCCGCGGCCAGGGCGGGCTCCTGGACGTGGCTCTCGACCCGGGCTTTGCTCAGAACCGCCTCGTCTACCTGAGCTTTGCCGAAGACCGCGGCGAGGGCCGCGCCGGCACCAGCGTGGCGCGGGGCCGCTTGAGCGACAACGGAGCGGCGCTCGAATCCCTCCAGGTGATTTTCCGCCAGGAGCCTGCCCATACCGGCAACAACCATTGGGGCTCGCGCCTCGTCTTCGACCGGCAGGGCAATCTGTTCGTGACGGTGGGCGACCGGTACGATCTGCGCAACCAGGCCCAGAACCCGGCCAACCACATCGGCAAGATCATCCATATCAAGCCGGACGGCTCCGCCGCGCCCGGCAACCCGTTCCTGAACCGCGAGGATGCCCGCCCCGAGATCTGGTCGCTCGGCCACCGCAATCTGCAATCGGCAGCCCTCCACCCGACCACCGGGGAGCTCTGGACCGTGGAGCACGGCGCACGCGGCGGCGACGAGGTCAACATCCCGCAGAAGGGCAAGAACTACGGCTGGCCGATCATCTCCTACGGGGTCGACTATTCCGGCGCGAAACTCGGCGAGGGCACCAAGAAGGAGGGCCTGGAGCAACCGGTCTATTACTGGGACCCCTCCATCGCGCCCTCCGGCATGGCTTTCTACACGGGCGACAAGTTCCCGGCCTGGCGCGGCAGCATCCTTGTCGGGGCGCTTGCGGGCAAGCTCGTGTCGCGGCTCGAGACCAACGGCAACCGGGTGACGGCTGAGGAGCGCATGCTGGAGAACCTCGGCGAGCGCATCCGCGACGTGCGCCAGGGACCGGACGGCCTCGTCTACCTGCTCACGGATTCCCGCAACGGCCGCATCCTGCGGATGAAGCCCGCGACCTGAGCGCCTCTCAGCCACGCGGCCCGAACAGGATGAGGGCCGCGCCTGCAAGGCAAACCGCACCGCCGGCCACGTCCCACCGGTCGGGCCGCGCTCCTTCGGCGATCCAGAGCCACAGGATCGAGGCCACAATGTAGACGCCGCCATAGGCCGCATAGGCCCGCCCGGCGGCATCGCTCGGAACGAGTGTGAGCAGGTAGGCGAACAGCGCCAGGGATGCCATGCCGGGCACGAGCCACCAGGGTGATCTGCCGAGGCGCAGCCAGGCCCAGAAGGAAAAGCAGCCCGCGATCTCGGCGAGCGCCGCGCCGGCATAAATGAGAACCGCCATGGCCCTCAGTCAGCGTCCCTGGAAGATGAAGGCGGCGCCGGCCGCGATCAGCCCGAAGCCGATCAGGTGGTTCCAGCCCAGCGGCTCCTTCAGGTAGAGCACGGAAAAAATGGCGAAGACCGCAAGCGTGATCACCTCCTGCATGGTCTTCAGCTCGGCCGCCGAATAGACTGCGGAGCCGATCCGGTTGGCCGGCACGGCAAACCAGTACTCGACAAAAGCAATCGCCCAACTGGCCATGACGGCGATCCAAAGCGGCGATGTTTTGAACTTGAGATGCCCGTACCACGCGAAGGTCATGAAAACATTCGACGCGATCAGAAGCAGGATGGGCGCGGTATGAGGGCTCATGGGTGTCCGGGAGAGGTAGGATATGGGCGAGCATTGCCCTATTCTTCTGCGCCAAGGTGTCAAGCTGCCGGACGGGGATGACCATATCATGCGTAAAAAGGCTGTTGCGATAGGCCTCGTTGGCGTCGGTCTCGGCTATGGCCTCTGGCGCGGCTGGGAGACAGGGCTCGACAGGACCTGGCAGAGCCTGTTCGGAACGCCCGATCTCGGCCCGGTGGACTTTGCCACCCTCCAGCGCCGCAGGACGCCGAACGATGCGTTGATCTGCCCGCGGGATGCTTGTTCTCAGGCGCAGCCCGATGCCGAGCCGCCGGTCTTCCCCATCCCAGGCGCTCGTCTTCGCACCCTCGTTTCTCAAGCGGCCCTCTCGGAACCCGGCACAACCCTCATCGACGCCGGGCCTCAGCAGGACCGGTATCTCGTGCGAACGCGAGTGATGCGCTTCCCGGATACGGTTGTGGTGCAGGTGATCGAGCGGACCGAGAACCTTTCGACCTTGGCGCTCTATTCCCGCAGCCAGATCGGGAGTTCGGATTTCGGGGTCAACGGGCGGCGGCTGACTCGCTGGGTCGAGCGCATTGAAACGCTTGCGGCACAAGAGCGGTCTTAGCGAACAGCCAGACGCTCCAGCACCCGCGCGCCGCCGGCAATCTGCGGATTGGAGGGATCGAAGCCCTCACGCCTCTCCCGCTGCGTGACGAGGCCTCTCGCCGTCTCGAAGGCCGCATCGAGACGGCGCTCCCCGCGCAGGGCCTTGTTGAAGAAGGCATCGCCGAAATAGGTCCAGGTCGCGCCATCCTGGCAGCCGAAGGACGGCTTGTCGGCAGCGGCAGCCGTGATGACGAGGGTGCGCTCATCGGCGAGCCGGTTGGCGAAAACGCCCGAGTAACAGGCGGAGACGATGACGACCCGGTGCTGCGCCTTGGTTTCGTCGAGCAGCCTTTTGACATCGCCTGGGGTCACGAGAAGGGTGTCGCGCCCGGCCACGAGCCCGATACCCTCCGGCGCTCCATGGGAGGTGAGGACAAGGACCGCAATGTCCTCGGCCGGATCGAGCGCCCGACCTGCAGCCTGGGCGGCCGCTAGCAAGGTTTGCGGCGTCGCGCCCGCTCGGCGCTTGGTGTTGAAGCGGACAATGGAGCGCCCCTTCGAGCCGAGCTGCGCCTCCAGGATGCGGGCAGCGCCCTTGGCCTCGCTCTCGAACACGCTTTGCGGTCCCCAGAGGCCGAAGGACAGGATGTAGACATCGGTCTGGCCCGGACGCTGCGGGGCAAGCCCGAACGTGTCGGCCCTGCGGGCTGCCTGCGCAGCGGCCTCCGGCGAGGCGCCCAAGGCCAAGGAGAGCCCGACCAGGCAAAAGGCAATCAACCGACGCATGAAGAACTCCCCAACCTTGGATGATCTTAGAGCATCGGACCCAAAAGGGGACTCTACCTTTGGTCCGATGCTCAATCCCTTGAGCGGCGCATCCTTTGGCTCGGACCCGTAGGGCCGAGTCAACGAAAACCGGGTCCGCTTCCAAATTTCGGTGCCCCAGACTTGCTCCCTGTGTCATCCCCGGCGCACGAAGTGCGGGAAGGGGATCTATAGCGCAGCGCTTGATCGTGGATCCCCTTCCCTCGCTACGCTCGCCGGGGATGACACAGGTGGTCGCGCAGTCATTCTCGAGCACCCGGATCGGACCCGGAGGTCCGCACGATGCGCTAGCCGTAGCGCACCTTCAACGCCAGGATCAGGGCCACCAGCACAAAGTTGGTGCCGTTGGCGAAGATGATCGGCGGGCTTTCGACGAGGATGCCGTAGACG
>JALYFY010000207.1 GCA_030777385.1 Pseudomonadota bacterium
GTCGAGGTGCTGGGTCGAGAGAACGATCTGGGTGGCCGCGACGGGCTTGCCGTTTTCGTATCGCAGGGTGACCTGGCTCTTGGCGTCAGGGCCGAGAACGGCCGCGCCATTGGCCTTGGCCTTGCGAGCGGCAGTCAGGTTCTCGAGGATCTTGTGAGCGTAGTAGATCGGCGCCGGCATGAGCTCGGGCGTCTCGTTGCAGGCATAACCGAACATGATGCCCTGGTCGCCTGCGCCCTCGTCCTTGTTGCCGGAGGCATCGACGCCCTGGGCGATATGAGCCGACTGAGCATGGAGATAGACTGCCACGTCGGCGTTCTTCCAGTGGAAGCCTTCCTGCTCGTAGCCGATATCCTTGATGGCCTCACGGGCAAGCTCGACCACCGTATCCTTGGTGATGGAGGCCGGGCCGCGCACCTCGCCGGCGATCACGACACGGTTCGTGGTGGCCAGCGTCTCGCAGGCCACGCGGGCTTCCGGCTCGGCAGCCAGATAGGCGTCGACGACGGCATCCGAAATGCGGTCGCAGACCTTGTCCGGATGTCCTTCGGAAACCGATTCGCTTGTGAAAAGATAGCTTGACCGCCGCACGACAGAATTCCTTCAGACCGTAAGTCGAGAGTGCCCGCGCTCCATGCAGGCGTCAGGGCATGCTCATGCAGCAGGCTAAAGGAAAGGTCAAGCGGACGCGTTCTTTATGAAGAACGATCCTCCTCGTCCTGGGAGCCGAGTGCGGCAACAAGCTGCACGATGCTCTTGCGCACCTTGGGGCTCTTGATGCTTGTGAAGGTCCTGACGAGCTGGAGACCCTCGGGCGTCGACATCATGTCGGCCACATAGGGGGGAGCTCCTTCCTCGGCAAAGCCCGGTTCAGCCTTGGCGCTCTTGATGCCGTTGAAGAAGAAGTGGATGTCGACGCTGAGGATCTTGGCGATCTCGACGAGGCGGGACACGCTGATCCGGTTCATACCCTTTTCGTATTTCTGAACCTGCTGGAACGTCAGGCCAAGCATATCGCCAAGCTTTTCTTGGCTCATGCCAATAGAAACACGGCGCATTCGGACTCTGCTTCCGATTTCCTTATCGATAGAGCCGGTCGACTTCTTCATAACCGCCTAATTCCTTGCCAGAACTCACGCAACGCCAAGGCATGGCTTACTTAAGGAGAGGATAATCGGTGCCTGCGACGTACAATCAAGATCATTAAGCAGATCACAAGCGTGGCCGTCAAAGAAAACCTTCCCCAATTCTTGTAAACAGTTGCAGGTGCCGCAACTGGTAGGTTGGAATCGATAACACCTTCAACTCCTAATGGAAGTTTATCCACGATGCGGCCAAAGGGATCGACCACTCCGGAGATCCCCGTGTTGGCTGCCCTTACGAGGGGAAGACCTTCCTCCACCGCACGCAAGCGCGCCTGCGCGAAATGCTGGTGGGGCCCCGTCGTCTGGCCGAACCAGCCATCGTTGGTCACATTGAGGATAAGATCCGGCCGGGGGCCGTCCGCCAAGATCTCGCCGGGAAAGATCGCCTCGTAGCAGATGGTTGCAGCCACCGGCGGCAGTCCAGGGATTGAAAGGGTCGCGCGAGCGGCACCCGGCTCGAAGCCGCCTGGAATATGCACGAACTCGCGCAGGCCCACGGCTCGGATCAAGCGATCGAGAAATCTCGGCACATACTCCCCGAAGGGCACCAGATGAACCTTGTCATAGGAGCCGAGGATCGTGCCCTTCTCGTCGATCACCTGGATGGCGTTGAAGAACCGGCCTGCCTCTTCTCCGGGCAGCGGCTCGTCCATGCGGGCAGCCCCGGTGACCAGTACCGAACCCGGCTCCAGAAGAGCGGCGATTTGTGCCAGCGAAGCAGGATCACGGTGGAGCAGGAACGGAAAGGCCGATTCAGGCCACACGATATGGGTTGCAGCAGCCCCCGTTCGGCCGTCTGGACCAGGACCGGCGCTCAGCGTCAGGTAGCGCCGCATGATGGCGTCGCGGTTGCGGGGGTTGAACTTGGCATCCTGCTGCAGATTGGGCTGCATGATGCGCAGGCGCACATTCTCGACCGTGCGCGAGGCCTCGGACGGAACACGCCAGAACCCGAATGCTCCGATGAGAACGAGCAAGGCCGCAGCCAGTCCCGGCGCCGTCCAGCGCGCTGCGGCCGTCCTGCCCGTGAACAGAACGGCAGGCGCTGCGCCGATGACAAGGCTGAGAAAGGTCAGGCCGTAGAGGCCGAAGAGGGAGGCGCTCTGCATCAGCCAGAGGTTCTGGCCGAGCGCCATGCCGGGACTGTTCCAGGGAAAGCCGGTGAAGAGATAGCCCCTTAAAACTTCGCTGACCGTAAGGCTGGAGGCGAAGGCGAGAATTCGCCAGGCATCGGGCAGCCAGAGCAGGCGGGCGAGGGCAAAGCCCAGGGCCGGAAAGAAGGCGAGCAGGGCCGGCAGGCCCAGCACCCCGAAGGGCATGGCCCAGGCGAACTGGTCAGCCT
>JALYFY010000208.1 GCA_030777385.1 Pseudomonadota bacterium
CGCTGCCCTGCCGCCCGGAGCACGGCTTCGTGCCCCGCGTCGAGGATGCGGAAACGCTGATCGACGATAAGGTCAGGGCCATCGTCCTCGTCACGCCGAACAATCCCACGGGCGCCGTTTATCCGGCTCATGTGATCGAAAGCTTCACGCAGCTCTGCCGGCAGCGGGGAATTTACCTCGTCATCGACGAGACTTACCGGGATTTCCTGCCGCAGGGCATGAACCGTGCCCATGGCCTCTTCACGGAGGAGAACTGGCGCGACACCGTAATTCAGCTTTACTCCTTCTCGAAGTCCTACGCGATTCCAGGCCACCGCACGGGCGCCATCACGGCGGATGCTGGGCTGATCGAGCAGATCGCAAAGATTCTCGACTGCATCCAGATCTGTGCGCCCCGAACGGCCCAGGCCGCGTTGCCCTGGGCCGTCAATGCCTTGAGGGACTGGCGCGGGGGCAACAGGGCCGAGATCAACCGGCGTGCACAGGTTTTTCGGGAGGCGCTTGCGCCGCTTGCCGAGTGGACAATCGAATCGGCCGGAGCCTATTTCGCCTATCTGCGCCACCCGTTTCCCGGCGCAAAGGCGCAGCAGGTGGCCGAGAAACTGGCGACGGAACGGGGCGTCCTGTGCCTGCCGGGCAGCTATTTCGGCCCCGGCCAGGAGGGGCATCTGCGGGTGGCCGTCGCCAATGTGGGAGCGGATGTCCTACAAGGCCTGACGGAGCGCCTGCGGGACCTGCGGATCTGATACCCCTTTCGAGGGAGAACGATATTCTCAGCGCCCCGCCCTTGGCAGGACCGCAGGGCGGTTGCTACTCTCAGGACAAAGAGGCATCCCACCGGGGTGCCTGGGGAATGAGTGTTTGACCGTCAAAGCCGACGCACCAGCAGAACCGGGAGACCGACGCGCGGATTCGTTGACCGGACCCGTGGACGGCTCCTCCTGGGCTGCCAACCGTCCGGCGCAGGCTGCCAGGATAGACACGCGACGGCGCCCCTCCAGAAGCTACGCGGCGCTCGACCTCGGCACGAACAACTGCCGCCTTCTCATTGCAGAGCCTGCGCATTTCGGCTTTCGGGTCGTGGACGCCTTCTCGCGCATCGTGAGGCTGGGCGAGGGGCTCGGGCTCGGCAACCGCCTTAGCGACGACGCAATCATGCGCACCCTCGAGGCGCTGCGCGTCTGCCGGGAGAAGATGATCGCCAAGGATGTGATCCGGGCGCGCCTCGTGGCAACCGAGGCCTGCCGGCTGGCCCAGAACGGCCCTTCCTTCATCGAGCGGGTGCGCGACGAGCTCGACCTCGAGCTTGAGATCGTCGACCGCAAGACCGAGGCTTATCTGGCCGTGACGGGCTGCGCGTCGCTGGTCGATCCCAAGGCGCAGTCGGTGATCATCTTCGACATCGGCGGCGGCTCCACCGAGATCGCGTGGCTGGACGGGCAGGCTCCCCATGCCTTTGCCGATCCGTGCAAGCGGATCCGGGCTTGGGACTCGCTCCCCGTCGGGGTGGTGACCTTGGCCGAGCGCCATGGCGGGATCGATGTCACCCCCAAGACCTTCGAGAACATGGTCGAGGAGGTGTCCGACCTGCTGATGAACTTCGCCATCGGGGCCGCGGAGGCGGGGCGGGCACGAAACTTCCATCTTCTCGGAACCTCGGGAACCGTCACGACGGTTGGCGGTATTCATCTCGGGCTCGCCCGCTACGACCGGCGCCGGGTCGATGGGATGTGGATGCGCAACGGCGAGATCTCGACAGTGATGGAGCGTTTGCTGCATTCGGACTTCAGGCAGCGGGCCGAGAATCCCTGCATCGGCAAGGACCGTGCCGATCTGGTTCTCGCGGGCTGCGCCATTTTGGAAGCGATCCGGCGGGCTTTCCCGTCCGATCGCCTGCGCATCGCGGATCGCGGACTGCGCGAAGGAATTTTGATGAACATGATGCGAGAGGATTCTGTGTGGCGAGGGGGCAGCCCACGGTGAGTGCTAAATCCGGCTCCGGTGTCCGCAACCTCAAGCAACGCGTCAAAACGGCGAACAAGCGGTCCCTCTCTTCGCAGAAATGGCTCGAGCGCCAGCTCAACGATCCTTACGTCGCCCGCGCCAAGCGGGAAGGCTACCGCTCGCGCGCGGCCTTCAAGCTTCTGGAGATCGACGAGAAGTACAAGATCCTCAAGCCCGGCCAGAAGATCGTCGACCTGGGGGCTGCCCCCGGCGGCTGGTCGCAGATCGCCGCCAAGGTGGTGGGACCCAAGGGCAAGGTGGTCGGCATCGACCTCCTGCCCATCGATCCTATGGCCGGCGTGGAGTTCATCGAGCTCGACTTCCTGGACGAGAGCGCGCCGGGCAGGCTGATCGAAATGCTGGGCGGCCCGGCCGACGTGGTCATGTCCGACATGGCGGCCAACACCACCGGCCACAAGAAGACCGACCACCTGCGGATCATCGGTCTGGCTGAGGCTGCCATCTACTTTGCCCGTGAGATCCTTGCGCCGGGCGGCGCCTTCGTGGCCAAGGTGTTCCAGGGCGGCACGGAGAACCAGCTGCTGGCCGATCTCAAGCGCGATTTCGCCGTGGTCCGTC
>JALYFY010000209.1 GCA_030777385.1 Pseudomonadota bacterium
CCGCCTGGGCGACGAGGTCCTTTCCAGGCAGAAGCGTGTGTCCCTGGTCCGCCGCCGCGCTGAGCGCGTGCAGCACCCCGGCCTGGAGACGATCGGGGGCGTCGAGCGTCATGCCTATGGCATGCGCAATGGTATCCGCCGTCTTAAAGCCGATGCCCCATACCTCACGCGCCAAGCGGTAGGGAGCCTGGGTGAGAACCGCGCCGCTGACCTCGCCGAATTGCTTGTAGATCCGCACCGCCAAGGAGGTCGAGAGGCCAAACGACTGTAAGGCGGCCATTACCTCCCGGATGTGGCGCCGCTCCGTCCAGGTCGCGGCAATCCGCCGAGCGCGCACCGGTCCGATCCCCAGGACTTGCCGTAGGCGGGACGGATCCGCATCGATCAGGGTCAAGGTTTCCTCGCCGAAGGTCGCCACGATGCGCTCGGCCATCACCGGGCCGACCTCCTTGATAAGGCCACTGCCCAGATACTTCTGGAGACCATGGAGTGTGGCCGGAACGGTAGTGTGATAGTCGACCGCCGTGAACTGCCAGCCGTGCTTGGCATCGTTGCGCCACCAGCCGCGGGCGACGATGGCTTCGCCGGGCATGAGGTCCGCCAGCGTGCCAACGATCGTCACCAGCCGGTCATTGCCCCTGACCGCTTCGGCTTCTAACCCCATGCGCTCGGGGGCCAGGCGTGCCACCGTATAGCCATTTTCGGGGTTGTGGTAGGTAATGCGCTCGACAACGCCCCGCAGCGCGCGCACAGGGGTGGACAGCGCACGCCCGTAGGCCTGCTCGGACTCAGGCGGCCTTGCCGGCACACCGTCGCCACTTTCCGACGCCGCGAGCATGGGGTCCATCTCAGGCTCTCCGTTCAGCCGATGCCTCTTCCTTCTTTGCCGCTTTGCCGGCCTTCAGACGCTGCTTGATATCCTCATACATGCTGATGGCTATCCTCTCTTGGCAATGATCCAGCATGTCTCGTACATCCGCATAGGCCTCGTCGCCGACTTGCTGCGCCAGGCGTTTGAGCGCGGCAATTTGTTGCGGGGTGGCATAGGGGCTGTCGGCAGGAGCGTCGACAGCGGAATCTGGCTCGGAAGTCTCCGTCTGTGGGCCTTCTTCTGCGAGACCTGTGATGGCCTCAGGCCCGCCCGGGAATGCATTCTCGCCTCGAGGAGGATCATCTGAGACGTCTTCCTCGACCTGTTTCTTCAGCACCTCGCTATAGTGCTGCCAAGCGACCTCGTACTGCGCCATTGTCATCGACTCGCGCAGAAACTTTTTGGTGATCTTGGTGTCATCAGCAAGCTGCATTAGCCGTCGCATGTGATCCCCGAAGCTCGTGAGATCGACGCCGCAGGACCTCGCCATCTCGACCAGGGAGCTAATGTGATCGGCCGTCGGGTGCCCTTCTGGCGGTGATTCCTTAGCCGGGTCGACGACAGAAGGGCTCTGGGGAATGGATTCTAATTTCACCAGCGCGAACAGCTCCTGCGGCGTCGGGCGCTCGTCCGGCGCCGCGGAAGGCGCGCCCATGCGCAGCCACGTCTTGACGGCCTCGCCCAGCTCGGCCCCCGGTTGGGCAAAGCTCTTACCGCTGAGCGCCTTACAGCGGCTCTTGGTAATCACCAGCGTGTTCTCCCTATCAAGCTCCCCGACGATGTCCCACTCGTACTCAATGCCATCGCGCTGCACGAGCTCCATCCCAACTTGCTTGGGCATTTGGCGCCCATTGTGCTCTTCGAGGACGTATTTGGTCTTCGAGCGCATGGTGACGATCAGGTCCAGCTTGGACTGCAGCATCGTATCGAGGAGCCGATTGTGCAGCGGCGACGCATAGCGCCACCCCTCGGTAAAGGGGTTCCCTGTCTTCGAGCGCGCCCTGGCGATATCGACTTGCTCCAGGACCCCTTCTTTGCCTACCCAGGCATGGCTGAGAGAGTCGATGATCAGCACCTCGTAGCCTGCCGCTTCGGCCGCCTGGATGGCCTCGATGTAGAGCTCGGGGCTAAAGCTCTCTAACTCTACGACATCGAACTCGGGCATGCCCGCTTCACCGGCATACTTGCTAGAGGAGCCGCGTTCGGTATCGACGACGGCGATGCGCGTGCCCAACGCCTTGGCCACGAGGGGTGCCGTATAAGTCTTGCCGGAGCCGCTCGGGCCCGCTAGCGCGACGCGCGCCTTGGCCTGCGTGCGAGTCGCTTTTCTAAAGGTCACAGCCATCGGCCTTTGAGGATCAGTCTGGCGATCGCTGTTCCTCAATTGCTGCAACAAGGGTGGTTGCAGTGTGGCTACTGCCG
>JALYFY010000210.1 GCA_030777385.1 Pseudomonadota bacterium
GGATCTCTGGGACTGGGACGGCACGCTGGGCCGCATCCACCACGTGCTCTCCGGCGAGGTCCGGGAGAAGGCGGGCCGCGAGGCGAGCCCGACGACGGCGATCCTCGACAGCCAGACCGCAAAGGGCACCCTCAAAGATCCTATGAGGCGGAGGACGGCTCGGCTCGGTAGGGTTGAGGGTCCTAACACCTTCGCCCGAGGAGCCGTCCGATGGAGATCACGTCCGCATTCGTTCCGTCCCCCGCCGCCGGCGAAGCGGCCACACTCTTCGTGGTTCTGGAACTGAGCAAGGCGCGCTGGCTGGTCGCGATCCACTCGCCAAGGGCCGACAAGATCAGCCGGCACACGATCGAGGGCGGCGATGCACCGGCGCTGCTCAACCTGATAGGGCGCATGCGCGACCAAGCTCAGCATCACCTCGGCACACCGGTGCGGGTCGTGAGCTGCTTCGAGGCAGGCTATGACGGCTTCTGGCTTCACCGGGTTCTGGTGGCCCACGGCATCGAGAACCACGTGATGGATCCCGCCAGCCTGCCGGTCGATCGCCGAGCCCGGCGGGTCAAGACCGATCGGCTGGATCTCGGACTGCTCATGCGTGCCCTCATGGCCTGGTGCCGGGGCGAGCCCCAGGTCTGCCGTATGGTCCGCGTGCCGACACCCGAGGAGGAGGATTGCCGTCGCCGAAGCCGAGAGCGTGAGCGGCTGGTCAACGAGCGCGTCCAGCACATCGGGCGGATCAAGGGTCTGCTGATGACCCAGGGTATTCGCGATGATCAGCCCACCCGGACGGATTGGCGCCGGCGGCTTGATGAACTCAGAACCGGCGATGGCCAGACTTTGCCGCCCCACCTCAAGGCAGAGCTCGAACGGGAAGGCCGCCGTCTGTGGCTGGTGATGGACATGCTCGCGGAGCTCGAGGCCACGCGCGATCAGGACCGAGAGGAGCCCGCAACCAAGCAGGCGCTGGCCTTGTCCCGGTTCACCGGGATTGGCCCGACCTCGGCCCATGTGCTCGGGGGTGAGGTCTTCCATCGGGAGTTTGGCAACCGGCGGGAGCTTGCGGCCTATTTCGGCCTTGCACCCTCTCACCACAGTAGCGGCACGGTTCACCGCGATCAGGGGATTGCCAAATCCGGCAACGCTCGGGCGCGCAGGGTGGCGGTCGAGGTGGCTTGGTTGTGGCTGCGCTTCCAGCCAGGCAGCACGCTGAGCCGCTGGTTCCATGAGCGCTCAGGAGCCGGGCGCGGCCGCATGCGGCGCGTGCTGATCGTGGCGCTGGCCCGCAAGCTCATGATCGCCCTCTGGCGCTCCCTGGCCATCGGCATCGTCCCGGAAGGCGCACTGCTCAAGAGCTGACCTTCACCGGCGGACGAGCTGTTCGCAGGGGCAGCGGGATGGACGGAACCGGCGCCCCCAGGGCCAGCCATGCCGTTTCAAAGATGGGTTCTGTCCACCTGGGCCTCGACGACCTTGCATGAGGGATGATGGTGCGGCTCCACCAAGCCGACCGGATACAAGGTTCTGCGGCGACGAGCCGACAGACAGGAACGAGCGCCCGATCCTGACATCCGCACCCAGGCAGCCCCAGCTCCCTTGACATTCCGCCTTATACAAGGGGGGCCTCGCTCGACCCGTCCGGGTAGGATGCGGGCAAGACGGTGCCGGGCCGCAAGCACCCCATCCTGACCAACACGCTGGGCCTGTTGCGGGCGGTCATCGTTCCCCCAGCCCCTGTTCAGGACCGGGACGGGGCGAAGACGCTGCGGCGGGAGGCCCGACGGAGCTTTCCCTTGATCGCGTGCATCATCGCCGATGCGGGCGATCAAGGTCGCACAATGGAAGCGGTTGTCGCCCGGACCGGCGTCTGGGAGCGTCAGATTGTTCGCCGCTGTGACCGGCCCCGCTTTGGGGTGCTCCCGAAGCGATGGATGTCGAGAGGAGGTTGGCTTGGATCAGCCGCTGTTGTCGGCTGGCCCGCGACGACGAGCGGCACGCTCGCAAGGCGGCGGCCTTCGTGCGCCTGGCCATGATCCGCCTCAGGCTCCGCCGCTTCGCCTCCGCCAACATGGCCCGACAACATTCTCCGCTGCCGCGTGAAGGGCTGAGAAACCCAGGAATGCTAAGGCTTTTGGCCCGAAGCTCTGGGCTGGCGCCGGCCTGCTCTGCGGCGGAACGCTCTCTGTTCGCCCTGCGTCTCCGAGGCTCAGGACTGCGCCATTTTGGTACGGGTTTGCAGGAGCCTTGCCGAACAAGGCTTTCCAGCTTGTCTAGAGAACGAGAGTTCACTTGAACTGTCGGGCGACCGACCAACACCGCTGTCGAACTTACGTCGATTGGTTCGACAGTTCACCGGGCTGGGAGGTCGTCGGAGCGCTCCCTGCGCCGATTCACAGGCCGGCGTGCACGTCGTCGGGTGTATAGCGCGTCGCTCGCGTGAGGCGCTCGGGCAAGCTGACGGACGGCCAGCCCGTCGTCCGTGCGTTCGCTGGCCGATTGGTGTCGGGGTGTCAAAACGCCCCTTGGTCTCTGTCTCGGGCCGATTTCCGAGATTGTGTCGAGCATCTGAGGATGGACTACAATCAGGACAGACGAGATGCGACGCGAGGCAGCTTGACTTGCGGCCCTGTGCAAGCAGCCGTCTTGGAAACCGTGGCCCTCACGATAGCACATTGTCTCGACACGGCTGGGGCCGGCGTCGATCACGCCGGGTGAGCGATCATTCGAAGAAGTCCGCGTGCTCCGCCTCGACCCTGGGGAAGGGCTCGAAGAATCTCGCACGCCGATCTTCCTGCCCGTGATCAAGCAGTTCGGCATCGACCCGGTCCATTTCGGCGTCGTCATGATCCTGAACCTGGGCATCGGCCTTCTGACGCCGCCCGTCGGGCCCACCATGGTCGTAGGCTGCGCGATCAGCCGGGTCAGCATGGAGGACGTCGCCCAGAGCATCCCGGTCTTCTACATCCCGATAATCATCGTGTTGCTGCTCGTCACCTACATCTCGCGGTGACGCTGTGGCTGCCGAGCTTGTTTCGACGAACGCGCCCATGAGCCGATGGGAGGAACGGCATGAGCCGGAACGGTAAGAGTC
>JALYFY010000211.1 GCA_030777385.1 Pseudomonadota bacterium
GGCGAGGAGGTAGCCAGACACGATCCCGGGCGCCATCAGCGGCAGCAGGATCAGGGTGAAGGCCTGCCACCGCGAGGCGTAGAGGTCCCTCGCCGCCTGCTCGTAGGTCCCCTCGATCCCCTGGAGGCGGGCCGCTATGGGCAGATAGGCGAACGGGATGCAGAAGGTCACATGGGCAATCAGGACCGTCAGGTAGCCGGTCTCCAGCCCGATGGTGGAAAAGAAGATCAGCGTCGCGACTGCGATCACGATCTCGGGCACCATCAGCGGCAAGTTGATGAGGGCGAAGGTCCCCGCCTTGCCCCTGAACCGCCCGCCCCGGACCATCGCGACCGCGGCGGCGGTGGCAACGATGGTCGATACCGTGGCCGCGATGAACGCGATGGTGAGCGAGTTCCAGGTGGCCATGCCGAAGCGCTCGGCCTCTTCGCCCGTGAAGACGTCGGCGTACCAGCGCAGCGAGATCCCGCCCCAGGTGGTGAGCGAGGTGGAGCCGTTGAAACTGTAGATCGCGACGACGATCATGGGCGCGTAGAGCACGACGAGGCAGGCCAGCGCGATGGCGGTGAAGCCTGGGTAATGGCGCACGCCCATCATGCCGGCCGCTCCCGCGTGACGGAGCGCGCATAGGCGAAGAGGGCGATCAGGACGAGCGTCATCAGGATCACGGCCACCGCCGCGCCGAAGGGCCAGTTCCCCTGGCTCCCCTTGATCTGCTCGTCGATGAGGGAGCCGATCATGAACGTCTTGGCCCCGCCAAGGAGATCGGGCGCAAGGAACGCACCCAAAGACGGCACGAAGACGAGAAGGCAGCCCGCGACGATGCCGGGCTTCACGAGCGGCAGCACGATCTCCCGCAGGGTCGTCCAGCGGCTGGCGTAAAGGTCGGCTGCGGCCTCTGACAGGGCGAAGTTGTAGCGCTCCACTGCGGCGTAGATCGGCAGCACCATGAAGGGCAGGTAGCTGTAGAAGAGCCCGAGCTGCACCGCGAGATTGGTGTTCACCACCGGGAGCGGCGCGTCGATGAGGCCGAGGCTCATCAGACCCTGGTTCAGGGGCCCCGTGTCACGGAGCAGGAACCGCAGCGACACGGTGCGGATGAGCAGGTTCACCCAATAGGGTACGGTGATCAGGAACAGCCAGACACCGCGCGTGCGCGCGGGCCGCGTGGCGATGAACCAGGCCGTGGGGAAGCCCACTAAGAGGCAAAGGATGGTCGCCACCACCGCCTGCCAGATCGACCGCCAGAAAACGGAAATATAGTCCCACTGAAGCCGCGGCGGCTCGTCCCCGAACAGGCCGCGGTCAAAGAAGAACTGGTCATAGGCGGCCAGCGAGAAGGTCCAGTCCACCCCGCCCCGGAACTCCCGCGTCAGGAAGGAATAGAGCGCCATCACCCCCACCGGCAGGACCATGAAAACGCCGATCAACGCCCAGGTCGGCAGCAGGAGGGGGACCAGAAGGCTTCGCTCGCCTGGTCGACGCGCCGCCATCAGTCGGCCAGAAGGCGCGCCGCGCCTTCCTCCAGATGAAGGCCGACCCGCGTGCCGGGCGCGGGTACCGCGACGCGCGCCGAGTTCTGGAGCCGCACGTCGAAGGCAGTCCCGCCGTCGAGCCGCGTGATGATCTGGAGGTCGGTGCCGAGATAGACGACCCGCTCCACCGTCGCTTCGATCTCGCCTCCCTGGGCCACAATGGCCAGCCGCTCGGGCCGGATGGAGAGGTGGTGCCGCCCGGCCGATCCCGCGGCGGCGGGACAGGCGATCCGGTGCCCACCCGGCAGGACGACGCGCGCCATGCCCCCCTCGACGGACTCCACTTCGACCTCGATCAGGTTTGTCTCGCCGATAAAATCGGCCACGAAGCGGTTGACCGGCGCCTCGTAGATCTCGCGCGGAGGGCCGACCTGCTGGACGCGGCCCGCGCTCATCACCGCGATCCGGTCCGACATCGTCAGCGCTTCCTCTTGGTCATGGGTGACGAAGACGAACGTGATGCCCGTCTCCTCTTGGAGTTGCTTGAGCTCAACGCGCATGGCCTGTCGGAGCTTGAGGTCCAAGGCCGAAAGCGGCTCATCAAGGAGGAGGACCTTGGGCTCGGGCGCCAGGGCCCGTGCCAGCGCCACCCGCTGCTGCTGCCCGCCCGACAGTTGCGACGGAAGGCGGTCCGCGAAGGCCGAAAGGTGCACCATCTCCAGCATCCGCCCGGCGCGCTGGCGGCGCGAGGCCAAGTCCATGCCCTTCATCTTCAGCCCGAAGGCCACATTGTCGATGACCGACATGTGCGGAAACAGGGCGTATTGTTGGAACACGGTGTTCACGGGCCGACGGTTCGGCTCGCGCCCCGAGATGTCCTCTCCGAACAGGAGGATCTGCCCCTCGGTGACGTCCTCGAAACCTGCGACCATTCGCAGGAGAGTGGTCTTCCCACAGCCCGACGGTCCGAGGAGCGTGAAGAACTCGTTGTCACCGATGTCGAGCGTCACGCCATGAATGGCGGTCGCCGAAGAGTAGCGCTTGACAACTTGACGAAGCTCGATGGCAGCCTTCATGCTCCCTCATACCCCCAGTTCCGGGTGTAGCTAGAGGTACGAGATCTATTGAGGAGGTATATACCCCTTGAGAGGTATACGGGATGAGAGCCCTCCCGAACGTGGCGGAGCGGCAGCTAGCCGAACTCGTGCGGAAGACCGGCAAGGCGGGCTTCGAAAGCGCCCTTTGGCATTTCTTCTGCCGATGCCTGCCGCCCGACAACATCATTGTTCTGGCATATTGCGACTCGACCTCCCCCGAGATCCTCTACCGTCATTCCAGCGGACCGGAGGTCTTTGACCGAATCGAGACGGTATTCCTCGGCGGGGCTTATCTCCTCGATCCGTATCACGAGTTGCATCTCAATCGTGTGCCAGCCGGTCTCTACCGATTGACTGACGTGGCACCCGACGCCTTTCACCGGAGCCGCTACTATTTAGAATACTATCAACAGACAACGCTTCTCGACGAGCTGGCCTTCATCGCCTATCCGGCACAAGACGTGTCGCTCTTCATCTGCTTGGGGCGCGATGCCTCGTCCGGCCGCCCCTTTGCTCCTCGCGAGATCGAAGTCTGCCAGAGGCTCGCGCCCATCGTAGTCGCGCTTGCGGAATCTCACTGGCAATCACTTCCTATGCAGCCGGCCTCCCGCCCAGACGTGGTTTCCCAGCTGATCTTGGCAATTCGGACAGCGCACGACATTCATCTGTCGCCCCGCCAAGCCGAGGTCGCGCTTCTGATCTTGCGGGGGCACTCCACCGCCTCGATCGCATTGAGGCTCGGTGTGGCGGCTCAGACCGTGAAAGTCTTCCGAAAGCAGCTCTACAGTCGCTGCGGTATAAGTTCTCAAGCCGAGCTCTTCTCCGTGCTCCTTCCCTTACTTGCCGATAGGGGTTGAAGGAAATGTGAAGCAATAACGGCGGGGCTGGGCCAGAGAGTCGAGGTGCGATGCGTGCCCTTACATGTCTGGCCATGGAGAGTGGAGGTCGACGGAGCGGGGCTGCGAGGCCAAGGGGCCGTGCTGCTGCACCCCAACGGGCGCGCCGGCTGCTTGGGCGAGGGCGTAGGCGGGATGGCACCCTGGACGCTTACATCTAGCGGTAGGAACTATCATCCGTAGTCCAGTGAAACGAACCAACAGCGCAGCCCGTCTCGAACCCCTGCCACTTTCTCTGACGAGGGTTCGAAGCTGGTTGCGGGGGCAGGATTTGGACTTTGGCGAACAGCCCGGCTCCCGTTGCGCTCTCGCTGAGTCGGCGCTTCGGACGGAAGCCGTGCAGGT
>JALYFY010000212.1 GCA_030777385.1 Pseudomonadota bacterium
GAGATCAAGGCCTATGGCGGCCTGGTGAACCGGATGCCGCTCTATGCGGTGGTGTTCCTGATCCTGACCATGGCCAATGTGGCGCTTCCGGGCACCTCGGGCTTCATCGGCGAGTTCCTGACCCTCAAGGGCGCCTTCCGCTCGAACACCTGGGTGGCGTTCTTCGCCGCAACGGGCGTGATCCTGTCGGCCGGCTATGCCCTCTGGCTATATCGCAGGGTCGTCTACGGAGAACTCGACAAGCCGGCGCTCCAGGGCATCAAGGATCTGAACCGCCGCGAGATGATCACGTTCGCGCCGCTGATCCTGCTCATCATCTACTACGGCGTGCAGCCCGGACCCATCCTCGACGCTTTTGCTGCGCCGACGGATGCGCTGATGAACAACGTCCAGGCCGCGCTCGCCACCGTGAAAACGGCCGCTGTCGCCGCACACTGAGGTCACGATGAACCCCGCCTTCGCCATTCCCGAATTTGGCCCCGTACTGCCGGAAATCCTCCTGGCGGCAGGTGCCCTCATCATGGTCCTGTTCGGCGCCATCCGCGGCGAGCGCCCGGGCTACGGCATGAACATCATCGCGCTGGCGCTTCTGGCGGTGACCTTCGTGGCCGTCCTGATGCTGCCCGACGGGCGCGTCGAGACCATGGGCGGCTCCTTCGTGGTCGACGGCTTCGCCAAGTTCATGAAGGCGCTGACGCTGCTTGCGTCGGCCGGCGGCGTCATCCTCTCCCTGGACTACATGCGCCGCGAGGGGATCAACCGCTTCGAGTACCCGATCCTGATCGTTCTCTCGACCATCGGCATGATGATGGTGATCTCGGCGAACGACTTGATCGCTTTGTACCTCGGCCTCGAGCTGCTCAGCCTGTCGTCCTACGTGATCGCCGCCTTCGACCGGGACAACGTGCGCTCGACGGAAGCAGGCCTCAAGTACTTCGTGCTCGGCGCCCTGTCGTCCGGCATGCTGCTCTACGGCGCTTCGCTCGTCTACGGCTTCACGGGCAGCGTGTCCTTCCCGGTCATCGCCTCGGTCCTGCAGGGCAATGTGGGCATCGGCGCCATCGTCGGCCTCGTGTTCGTGTCGGCCGGCATCGCGTTCAAGATCTCGGCCGTGCCGTTCCACATGTGGACCCCGGACGTGTACGAGGGCTCGCCGACCCCGGTGACGGCGTTCTTTGCCGCTGCACCCAAGATGGCCGGCATGGCCATGGCCACCCGCGTCTTCATCGATGCGTTCCCGGGCATCCTGGGGCAGTGGCAGCAGATCATCGTCTTCATCTCCATCGCGTCGATGGCGCTCGGCTCCTTCGCGGCGATCGGCCAGCGCAACATCAAGCGCCTGATGGCCTACTCTTCCATCGGCAACGTTGGCTATGCGCTGATCGGCCTTGCCACGGGCACGGTGGAGGGCATTCAGGGCGTTGCCGTCTACATGGCGATCTACTTGGCCATGACGCTCGGCGCTTTCGCGTGCATCCTGAGCCTGCGCCGCGGCAACGAGATGTTCGACACGGTGGAGGATCTTTCCGGCCTTTCGCGCACCCATCCGGTCATCGCTTTCTGCCTCGGCATGATGATGTTCTCGTTGGCCGGCATCCCGCCGCTGGCAGGCTTCTTCGCCAAGTTCGCGGTGTTCACGGCTGCCATCGAGGCGGACCTTGTGGCTCTTGCGGTGATCGGCGTGGTGACCAGCGTCATCGGCGCCTATTACTACCTGCGCATCGTGAAGGTGATGTACTTCGACGAGCCGGCCGAGCGCTATGAAGCGATGCCTGCGGGCGTGAAGATCGTGCTCGCCCTGTGCAGCATCTTCGTCGTGCTCTTCGGCATCGTTCCGGCTCCCCTGGTGGCCGCTGCGGGCGCTGCCGCGCGCTCCCTGTTCTGATCGTGAATCTGTCGCCCGAGACCGAGTCTGCCGGCTATCGGCTTCTCTCCCTCGAGGCGACAGGCTCGACAAACGACGATGCTCTTGAGGCCGCTCGCGCGGGTGATCCGGGGCAGCTCTGGATCGTTGCCGCGGAGCAGCTTGCGGGGAGGGGGCGGCATGGCCGGCAATGGGCGTCGCCGAGGGGCAATCTTTACACCAGCCTTCTCCTGATCGACCCCTGCGACATGGCCGTAGCGCCGCAGCTTGGTTTCGTGGCAGGGCTTGCGGTGCATGAAGCCATCGAGACGGTCACAGGCATCGGCGCCCCACGCCTGTCCCTGAAATGGCCGAACGATCTCCTGCTCGACGGCGCGAAGGTGTCGGGCCTTATCCTTGAGGGGCACAGGCTTGGACCCGATGGTCCATTGGCAGTCGTCTTCGGTTGCGGCGTGAATGTAACCGTTGCACCGACCGGAACGCCCTATCCGGCCATTGCTCTTCAGGCGGTTAAACCGGGCCTGACCCGAGAGGATCTGTTTCGCGCGCTGTCATCCGCCTTTGCCAAAACCTTCACCGCTTGGCGCAAGGCCGCTCGGATGAACGCTGCGGACCCGTTCGGAGCCATCCGGCAGCTGTGGCTCGAGCGCGCTGCCGGCCTGGGGCAGGAGGTGACGCTTCGCTTGCCCGCCGGCGAGAAGAAGGGCGTTTTCGAAGGTCTCGACCGTTTCGGCCGCCTGCAGCTGAAAAGCCGCGATGGCGTGGAACTCATCGACGCGGGCGACCTTTATTTTCCCAATTTGCTGCACGATATAGCCAAGCCCGGCGCTGGCATACAAAGGTTTGAACAATAATGGCTTCCCACCAAGACGAATTGGTTTTCCTTCCGCTCGGAGGGCTTGGCGAGATCGGGATGAATGCGGCGCTCTACGGCTTCGGGCCGGAGACGGAGCGGCAGTGGATTCTGGTCGATTGCGGCATGGGCTTTGGCGGCGAGGAGCATCTTCCCGGCATCGATGTGGTCTATCCGGATCTGCGCTTCATCGAGGAGGAGCGCCACAACCTGCTGGGCATCTTCATCACCCATGCTCACGAGGACCATATCGGCGCGCTCGTCGAGATGTGGCCGCGCCTCGAAGTGCCTGTCTACGCCACGAAGTTTGCCATCGGGCTGCTGGAAACCCGCCGCCTGTCCGAAGCTGGCGCGCCTAAGGTTAACCTGAACGAGATCGTGCCCGGCCAGCGGCTGAAGCTCGGACCTTTCGATATCGAGTACGTGCCTGTTGCGCACTCCATTCCTGAGTCGAACGCGCTTGCGATCCGCACGCCTCACGGCCTCGTGGTTCATACGGGCGACTGGAAGCTCGACAACACGCCCTATCTCGGCAGCCTCACTTCCGAAGAGGCGTTCCGCTCCCTGGGAGACGAGGGCGTTCTGGCGCTCATCTGCGATTCCACCAACGTGGTTCGCGAAGGCGTCAGCCCCAGCGAATCCGATGTCGCCAAGAACCTGGCGCAGCTGATCAACGATGCACCGCATCGCGTCGCCATCACCACCTTCGCGTCCAACGTGGCGCGCATCCGCTCGGTGGCGGAGGCCGCTCGCGAATGCGGCCGCGAGGTCGTGGTGGTCGGGCGCGCCATGGACCGGGTGGTCGAGGTGGCGAAGGAATGCGGCTACCTGGAAGGGCTGCCGGAATTCCGCTCCGCCGAGAACTTCGGCTACATGCCCCGCGACAAGATCGTCGCCATCCTGACCGGCTCGCAGGGCGAGCCTCGCGCCGCTCTTGCGCGCATCGCCCAGGACGAGCATCCGGACATTGCGCTTTCCGCAGGCGACCGGGTGATCTTCTCGTCCCGTGCCATTCCCGGCAACGAGAAAGAGGTCGGATCGATCATCAACAGCCTCATCGAGCAGGGCATCGAGGTCATAACCGACCGCACGGAGCTGGTGCATGTCTCCGGCCATCCGCGGCGGGGCGAGCTGGCCCAGATGTACGCGTGGACACGGCCCCGCATCGCGATTCCCGCCCATGGCGAGCCGCTGCATCTGAGCGAACACGCCAAGTTCGCCCGCCAGCAGGGCGTGCCGGAGGTGGTTCGCGCCAAGAACGGCACCCTGGTGCGCCTTGCGCCGGGTCCGGCCGAGATCGTCGACAACATCCCGGCCGGCCGCCTCTACCGCGACGGCAACATCGTCATCAATGCCGGCGAGCGGGCGCTGCCGGAACGCCGCAAGCTCGCCTTCGCGGGAATCGTCACGGTCGCCATCGCCATAGACGAGAGGGGCGAGCTCGTGGGCGATCCCGTGATCGACGCCATGGGCCTGCCGGACAAGAACCGGCAAGGGCGCGAGATGACCGACATCATCGCCGACACGGTGGCGGACC
>JALYFY010000213.1 GCA_030777385.1 Pseudomonadota bacterium
GCCATCAGGCAGAACAGGCGCTCGGCCACGGACCGATGGGAGAAGAGAAGCTCCTTGAAAACGGAGGCCGGCATCACGCAGGCCTCGCCTTTCGTCAAGGCCGAAACGTTCGCAGAGCGCGCCACGCCATCCAGCGCAGCCAGTTCGCCGAACAGATCGCCTGGCTTCATTTCATAGAGGATGACCTCCTTGCCCGAGGCCGTGCGCATGAGCACACGAACCTCGCCGGAGAGAAGGAAGTAAACGTCCGTCGAAGGCTCGTCGAAGTCGACCAGGACCTCATCAGGATCGAAGCGGCGCCAGTTGGCCCGGGCCTCGAAAGGCGCCAGGTCGATCTCCAGACCCTTGAACAGTTTTATTCCGGCGAGCCGCGCCATCGGTCTCCTCCCCCTGCAAGTTATCTTGGCTATAGCATAGATTTTACAGATTCAGTATGGGTTCGAAGCTATCCCTTTCCCAAGCCTTCGATTTTGTCACTGACGATTCCGGCTATGCGCCCCCAAGCTCGTAGGAAAGACAACGAGTTGACCTCTCGTGGCCAGCTGCAACCGTCCAGGACCTTGCCAGCGCTGCCATCCCGGGCCAAAAGACGGCATGCTCCACGTCAACGACCTGACCTACCGCATCGGCGACCGGCTGATCCTCGACCATGCCTCCTTCAACCTGCCTACGGGCAGCAAGGTCGGGCTTGTCGGGCGCAACGGCGCAGGCAAGACCACCCTGTTCAAGATCATCCAAGGGGATGTGTCCTCGGAAAGCGGGAGCATCACTCTCCCCCGCGGCATGCGGATCGGGGCAGTGGCCCAGGAAGCGCCGGGCGGGCCGGAAACCCTCATCGAGGTGGTGCTCGCCGCCGACAAGGAGCGTAGCGCCCTCCTGGCAGAGGCAGAACACGCAGACGGAATCCGCCGCGCGGAGATCGAGACGCGGCTCACGGATATCGGCGCCCATTCGGCTCCAGCACGGGCCGCTGCAATCCTCCATGGCCTCGGTTTCGACGAAGCGGCCCAGAACCGGCCCTGCTCGGACTTTTCCGGCGGCTGGCGCATGCGTGTAGCCCTCGCTGCCGTACTCTTCACCGAGCCCGACCTCCTGCTCCTCGACGAGCCGACCAACTACCTCGATCTCGAAGGAACACTCTGGCTTTACGACTATCTCGGGCGCTACCCGCATACGGTCCTGGTCATCAGCCATGACCGGGAGTTGCTCGACACCTGCGTCAACCACATCCTTCATCTCGACCGAGGCAAGCTTGCGATCTATCGCGGCGGGTACACCTCGTTTGCCAAGCAGTATGCGGAAAAGCGCGAACTCACCGCCAAGATGCAGGTCAAGCAGGAGGCCGAGCGCAAGCACCTCCAGGCCTTCGTCGATCGCTTCAAGGCCAAGGCCTCCAAGGCCCGGCAGGCTCAATCCCGTGTCAAGCGGCTGGCCAAGATGGAGCCGATCGCAGCCATCGTGGAAGACAACGTGCTGCCGTTCAATCTGCCGGGTCCCGAGCGCCCCGCTGCGCCGCCCCTCATCACCGTCGAGAGTGGAGCCGTGGGCTATGGCGAGCGGATTGTCCTCGACCGGCTGAACCTGACGATCTCCCCGGATGACCGGATCGCGCTTCTGGGCTCCAACGGCAACGGCAAGTCCACCTTCTGCAAGCTCATCGGCGGCAGGCTCGCGCCCATGAAGGGCGACATGCGCACGCCAACCCGAATGGATGTTGCCTACTTTGCCCAGCACCAACTCGACGAGCTTAATCCGAAGGCCACAGCTTACGACCATGTGGCTGAGCGCATGCCCGACACGCCTGTGGCCAAAATCCGCGCCCGCACGGCGCAGATCGGCTTTCCCGGCGCAAAGGCCGATACGCCGGTCTCGTCCCTGTCAGGCGGCGAAAAGGCTCGCCTGCTCATGGGACTGGCTGCCTTCAATGGCCCGCACCTTCTCATCCTCGACGAGCCCACGAACCACCTCGACATCGACAGCCGCCAGGCTCTGATGGAAGCCATCAACGACTACACGGGCGCGGTCATCCTGGTGAGCCACGACCGCTTCCTGATCGAAGCTTGCGCCGACCGGCTCTGGATTGTCGGCAACGGCAGCGTGAAGCCCTTCGACGGCGACATGGACGATTACCGGCAGCTCGTTCTGTCCGGCGAGTTCGATCCGCAGAAAACCTCCGACAAGCCCCAAGCTCCCACAGCCTCCAAGGTCGACGAGCGCCGCGCCGCTGCTGAGCGCCGAGTCACGCTTGCCCCCCTGCGCAAGAAGCTAGAGGCGCTTGAGAGCCGGATGGCGAAGCTCACGGATGTCATCGGCAAGGTGGACGCGGCTCTTGCCGACGGCACCGCCTTTCAGAAGGATCCGGCAAAAGCCACCGAGCTGTCCCGGATGCGTGCCGATGCCGCCACGACATTGGCCTCCGTTGAGGAAGAATGGCTGACGGTGAGCGGCGAGATCGAAGAGGCGAATGCATAAGCTTTTGAGCGGCGCACGCCAGGCGTCCTGCTCTAAAGTAGTCTATTCTGCTAGAAACGGCTCAGGTGGTCAGAACTTCGGTGGACCGAACGGCAGACTACGTCGTTTCCATTCTCGCGGACGCTCCACCTCTCTGGGAGTGCCCCATTCTTCACGCCGTTCCTGTGTGCTGCAGCACAGCAGTACTCCCACCCTTAGGTAAGTTAACTGGGTCGGCGAAGGAGGCCGTTATGTTTCCGACCCTGTCCTATTGTACTTCAAGGTTGTTCGCTTTTGCGATGTTACCACTCGTGTCCTTAAAGCCGAACCAAGTCATGGCTACTAATGACAACGATCCCTTGGTACGGTTGCCAAAGGTATGGCCCTAGATCAGCCCACTGGGGCGATCTTAGACCAAGGCGGATAAAGACCCCCTCGAACAGACTCCTGTCCAGCCTCATGCAAGCTTGAGCATTCGTTTGCCACAATTGGATGGCGAAACACCCACTCTGATTCTTTTCCTGCGGGAGCAACCGGTGGCTCAGGCCTATGACTTCGATGAAATAGTTGATCTGCTGGATACGCGCAGGCCGTTTGGGGATGGAGATCTTGTGGGGATCAGGCGAACCGCCATGCCACTCCGTAAGGCGGTTGCTTTGATAGTTGAAGGCTGGGCAGACGATAAGTTCCGGCAACTGAGTGCTATCATCGTCATGAAGTCTGGTCACCGCGTCAACAGCTTCCACGAAATCAAAAGCCTCTACGACAAGGCACATTATGTGTTCCGCGTCGGAACCGCAGATGAGGATCGTCGAGCACTGCCTGATCGCTTGCCGGTGCTCTCCGCGACCTAGATTTCTGACCGGATCTGACCTATCCCGACTGCGTCATGAGAATGGCGAGTATCTTGCGGGGTTCGAATACCCCTCCGCATTGGGCTGAAACGATCAAAGCCCTTAAGAACTGCGCCTCAGACGAAGGGTGCATTTACTCAACGTAAGATGCAGAGGAAATTGAAGAACATCCTGCCTGAGGGGGCACAATGTCCGATATGAACCGCGCCCAGGAGCTTGTTGCTCTGCGAAAAGCTCTTGGCTTTTCTCAAGGCGCGATGGCCCAGCAATTGGACATAGGCCAGCGGGATTACCAAGCCTTCGAGTGGGGCGAGAGCGAAATCCCAGACGTGTACCTCCTGGCATTCGAGCGGATTGCCATAAAGCACGCTGCGATCCGCGAAGATCCTTCGCTCCTGCCGCCATATCTCCGGGCAGAAGCCTTGCGCCTAGCGCGCTCCATGCAAGCAGACATCTAAGGGCGGTCGCAAGGCTTCCTGCCAAGGATCCAGGCTGTTAGTGCAGCGTTCATCATGGGAGCAGTACATTGATGCACTCATATGGAGAACGAATATGCTTCGTACGGTATTGGCAGCAACAGTGATCGCTGGCGGTGCTCTGTTTGGGGCGGCCCCTGAAGCCCAAGCCCAGAATCTGGTGCCTTGTGCGCGAGAGGGTGGGTTCTGCCGCGTCCCCTACCCTACCCGTGTCATCTATGGCGTTCCTGGGAGCGGCATTGAGCTCTTCGTCAGAGGGGGCGGCATTCCCTGCTCCAACCGAGCATTTGGTGATCCTGCTCCGGGCGTGGCCAAGCGCTGCGCATTCGTCGCCCGCAGATCCGACAGAGGCCCCAGGAGATATGAGGATGACGGGTACCGTCGGCCGCCCCGGGGCTATGACCGTGGCGGCTATGATCCCGGCTTCAGAGACTATGATGACGATTATGGCAGGCCCTCGCGTGCCTACGACGTCTACTGATGCGAGATTAGGCGGGCAAACGGGTGAGGTGTTGTGAAAGACGCATCGGCTAGCGTTCGTCCGCCACTGTATTAGTGCTGTCCGAACGCCGAGCCATCCTCTACAGTAGCTCGATCAGCGGTTTCTTAGTCGGCCGCTGCCCTTTTGGGCGCATGAGCGTCTCGAAGCTTCTTGGCTTTGGAGAACCAGCCATGCCAGTCGACCTGCAGCCTCCCAAGAAGCCCAATCAACCCGTTGCCATCCTGCCCCTCACTTTGCTGGACAGGTCTTTAAACTGGCTTGCCCTTGTTGTGGGCATCGGTTTGTGCGTTTGGGCCGTCAACTATGGCTCGAACCTGCTCACCTAGCAAAAAGCCCTGGGTCCCGAACAAGGCTCCTCGCCAGCATGGCGGGGTCACCCTGGTCATGACAGGGTGAGCTTTAAGGCTTCACCACCCGGTCGAGCCTATTGTTCACGAAGAAGTACAGCTCGCGGCCGCCGGGCTCGGAATAGAGCACCTGCACCTCCCGCTGTCCCTTGCCGCTCTCGCCGACGAGCACGTCTGTGGCGGGTTTGCCCTTCAGGCGAACAAGATCGCATTCCGCAATGCCGGGCTCGATGGCCGTTGCCGTGCCGGTGGCGGCTCCAGTGCAGCGGCCGTCCGGCCCGAGCACCGGACCTTCGATCATTGGGCCTGCGGAGAGCGAAGCCGTCGGAGCAGGCGCTGCGGAAGCAGCAGCCGGCGGTGGGGCGGATCCCGTGCTGGTGCAAGCGGGCAGCGCAAGCACCGCAAGAATTACGCAAGGCAGACCCTTCACACGCATCACCATCAATCCCTGTTGTCGGCGGCCCTTGCCTGCAAGGCCTCATCGAAAAGCCGCTGCACGTCGGCCTTGAAGGCCTGCCGCGACGCCTGCCGCGAATAGAACATGTGGCCGCCTTCGTAAACAGTGAGCCCCACACGCTTCTGGGGGCCAAGATCAGGAAGCTGGTTCAGGAGGAGTTGGGAGGCGTAGTACGGCGTCACCAGGTCGGTGAAGCCGTGGGTGACGAGCACCCGCAGTTTGGCATCAAGGGCAAGGGCTTGCCGCAGTTCCTCCAGATTCTCGGGGCCGCTGCGCCCGCCGCCCCAGCGCCATGCGCCATTGATGGAGCCGTTCAACAGGTTGTAGCGCCCTTCCGCCTTGTAATTCAGGGTGTGGGTCAGGTGTTGGATGATGGCACTCGTCAAAGGCGCCGTCATGCCGTCGAGCACCGGGTCCTCGAAGCGCGAGACCTGAGCGTTCGGATTCGGATCGGCGATGGCAACGTTGGTGTCATAGGCGCTGACGATCTCGGACGAGCCCCGCCGCAGCTCCCGTTGCGCTGCCCGCATATCCACCCGTCCGGCAAGGCGTCGGCTGACGTCTGGAGCGAGACCGCTCAGTTCCGCAACACGCCGGCTCACCCGCTCCACCGCCTCCTTGTCCTGGAGGCCGCGCATCAGGTCTACGAGATATTCGCCAGACGCGTAAGCTTCGGCCTCCTGGAGAGCACCTCTCGAAACGGGTCCCTTACGGGAGAGGTTTGCCGCTGCAAGGGAGGGCAGGAGTGCTGCCGTGGTCCAAGGCGCACCGGCACCTTGGTCGAGCCAGTCGAAATCGAACACAGGCGAGACGAGAACAAGCCCGCTGAAACCGATGCCCTGATCGCTCTGCAGCTTCTGCGCCAGCAAGGGCCCGCGAAAGCCCCCATAACTCTCGCCAGCGAAGAACTTCGGTGACGGGAGCCGGTTCTTCTCCTTGAGCCAGCGCATGATGAACGCAGCCAATCCATCGATGTCGCCTTGGACCGAGTAGAACCGATCCCTGACCTGATCGCCGCCGACCACGCGGCTGTAGCCGGTGCCGGGCGGATCGATGAACACCAGATCCGTGAAATCGAGCCAGGTTTCGCCATTGGGGACAAGGGCAGGCGCAGCCGAGGGGCTGATCGCAGGCCCATCCATCGGCAGCAGCCAGGGACCGATGGCGAGCAGGTGCAAGTAGGCGGATGAAGCACCCGGCCCACCATTCACCGCGAATGTCACAGGCCGGGCGCCCGGGTCGGCATCATCCCGGGTGTAGGCCACAAACCCGATCTCCGCCTGCGGCGCCCCTTGAGGATCGGCCAGCGTCAAGTGTCCTGCCGTTGCGGTGAACTGCATGGTGCGGCCGGGAAGCTGAAGGCTGTGGCGAGTCACCGATTCCGGCGGAAGGGCCTGCGGGTCCCGCGCCTCGGGCCGGAGCCTGCGCTGCTCCTGCTGCGGCCCTTGCGGCGGCTGCTCCTGGGCTCCGGCTCCGAGAGGCAAAGCGAGCGACAGAGCTAGGGCGGCGTACAGAGGAAGGCACAGCTGTCGGGTCATCGGAACATCCTTATGGCCATCCAGAAACTGGAGAGCAGGCTTTCCGTTGCAAGCTCCAGGACGATGAAGTGTTCGTGTGTGACCTCTCTGATTTTCCTTATGCCTTCCTCTGCCAGCGCCCCTGCTCATCCTGCTGCCAGTAAGTCGCGTCGTGGCCGCCCTCCTTCACTGCCCGCCATTGGTCCCGAGCAAAGGCAAGGGCCTGGATGTCGTTGCCGTTGAAGAGGATTGCTAGCCTTTCATAGGCTGTGATGTCGCTTGGCAGATCGGCGCCCTCCACGAGGAAGCGGATCGAGGCCCCATTGGGATTGTCGCCTGACAGGGTGATCAGAACAGGTTGATCGGCCGCATGGGCCTCCCGGTCCGTGCCGTGCGGCAGGAAGCTCTCGTCGGTGAAGGTCCACAGGTGATCGTCGAGGGCGGACATCCGCTCCTCGGTCGTCACCTGAACCACCGCCCGCCACCCCCGCTCCAGGGTTTTCTGCAGGAGCGTAGGCAGCACGGCCTCCAAGGGCTGGTGCTGGAGATGATAGAAGAGGACCTCGGCCATCGATGGCTACAATCCCCTGTACTTGCGAAGGCTTGTAGAGGCTGCCGGATCCTTTTCCGCTGTCATGCTCACGCCTCGTAATGATCGCGCACGAGACGATCGAGGAGGCGCACGCCCCAGCCGGAAGCCCAGCCTTTGTTGATCTCGTTCTGCGGTGATCCCATGGCCGTGCCGGCGATGTCGAGATGGGCCCAGGGCACATCGTTGACGAAGCGCTGGAGCAGCGCCGCAGCCGTGCTCGAACCGCCGAAGCGGCCGGCCGAGTTCTTCATGTCGGCGAACTTGGAATCGATCATCTTGTCGAATTCAGGCCCTAACGGCATGCGCCAGACCCGCTCGCCGGTGGCTTTTCCGGCAGCAGTCAGGCGCTCGGCCAGCTCGTCATTGTTCGAGAACAGACCGGCATATTCCTGCGCCAAAGCCACCATGATTGCGCCGGTGAGGGTCGCAAGATCGATCATGAACTTCGGCTTGAAGCGGTCTTGCACGTACCAGAGCACATCGGCCAGCACGAGACGGCCTTCGGCATCCGTATTGATGATCTCGATGGTCTGGCCGGACATAGTGGTGACGATGTCGCCAGGACGCTGGGCATTGCCGTCCGGCATGTTCTCGACGAGGCCGATGGCGCCGACGACGTTGGCCTTGGCCTTGCGGCTCGCAAGGGCATGCATAAGGCCGACGACGCAGGCCGCGCCTGCCATGTCGCCCTTCATATCCTCCATGCCGGCCCCAGGCTTGATTGAGATGCCGCCGGTGTCGAACACGACGCCTTTGCCCACAAAGGCGATGGGGCTGTCCTTGGCCTTGCCGCCGTTCCAGCGCATGATGGCCACCCGGCCGCCGCGCACGGACCCCTGCGCCACGCCGAGAAGCGCTCCCATGCCGAGCTTGCGCATGGCCTTGTCGTCAAGGATTTCGACCTCGACGCCGAGCTTGGTGAGCGCCTGGGCCTGTGCGGCGAACTCCTGCGGACCGAGAACGTTCGGCGGCTCGTTGACCAGATCGCGCGCCAAGGCCACGCCCTGCTGGACACCTTCCCGAGCCTTGGCCACCTTCTTGACGGCGGCAGGGTCCGCCACGCTGAACACGAGGCGGCTGACGCCCTTGGCGTCGTTCTCGTCCTTCTTGGTCTTGTAGCGGTCGAAGCGGTAGCGGCGCAGCTGGGCGCCGAGCGCGATATCGGCGACCGCCTCCGGGGTCACTTCGATGCCAGGCAGCTCCAGAACGGCCGTGGCGAGCTTGCCGTTCACCTTGCCGGCAATCAGGCCGCCCAGTTGCGCGAAGTCCAGGCTCTTCCGATCCTTCTCGCTTCCGACGCCGACGACGATCAGCCTGTCCACCGGGAGGCCTGCAGGAACGACGATGGTCATCGCAGACTTGGCCTTGCCCTTGAAATTCTCGGCGCCGGCAGCTTTGGCAATGAGATCCACGGTCTTCGGGCCGAGTTGCTTGGTGACCGCCGGTGCAGGTTTAAGGTCCTCTCCAACGAAGATGATAAGGTCGCCGGAATCTGCCTTCCCATGAGCCTGGAAGTCGATCTTGAAGCTGTCGGCCATGAAATCCTCTTTGTTTGACTGCAGGGTATCCGGTCATACAGCCGGCTGCGACGCTGATGCTCCGGACATATATCATATTGCGTCTGGGGGAACGGGGAAGCTGCCGTTAAATCGGCGTAATCTCGAGCTGTTGAAAACGGCTGTCTTGCCTGAGAGCATGTGACAAGGTACCCAGGGCTCCACCGCCCGGGGGCGAAGGGCTTCATGACACTTCTCGAACGCTACATCCTGAAAATCTCATTCAGCGCCTTTGCCGCATGCCTAGTCGCCCTCACGGGCGTCATCTGGATCACGCAGGCTCTGCGTGAACTCGACCTTTTAACCGGCAAGGGCCAGACCTTCCTAATCTTCATGACCGTCACGGGGCTGTCCCTGCCGGCCCTGATCAATGTCATCGCCCCCGTCGCCCTCTTTCTTGCCACCCTCTACACGCTCAACAAGCTGAACGGGGATTCCGAGCTGATTGTCATGAGCGCCGGAGGGATGGCGCCGCAGCGCCTTCTGCGCCCGTTCATGGCCCTGGCAGCCTTCATCTGCGTCGTCGTCGGTATCATTTCGGTCTATCTCATGCCCGCCAGCTTCCAGGAGCTGCGCCACCTGTTCACCAAGATCCGGGCCGATTTCGTGGGGACCATGGCCAAGGAAGGCCAGTTCATCAGCCTGGAGAACGGCATCACCTTCCATTACAGGGAGCGCTCAGGGGATGCCCTGCTCGGGATCTTCATGGAGGATCTGCGGGAGAAGGATAAGGCAATCGTCTATCTGGCGGAGCGCGGCCAAACTGTCGAACAAGGTGGAAACGCCTACCTGGTCCTCCAAAAGGGCAGCGTTCAGCGTAAGGAGCCTAACAGCCGCGACTCATCGATCGTGGCCTTCGAGCGCTACGCCGTCGACCTGTCCGCCTTCAACCAGGAAGGTGGGGAGATCGTCTACAAGCCGCGCGAGCGAAGCACCACGCAGCTTCTCTTTCCCGACAAGAGCGAACCTCTCTACCAGGAGCAGGGAGGGCGTTTCCGGGCAGAGCTGCACGACCGCCTGTCCTCCTGGCTTTATCCCCTCGCTATGATGGCCATCGCCTTCGTGGCACTGGGTGAGGCGCGCACAACCCGCCAGGGGCGCGGCCTTGCCATTGCGACTGCGGTGGTTGCAGTGGTGCTACTGCGGATTCTCGGCTTTGCCGCGTCAAGCGCTGTCGCCCGGACCCCGGCCGCCGTTGTGGCGATCTATGCCATTCCCCTGGGAGCTATCCTGATCTGCCTGCTGCTGATTTTTCAGGGACCTGCCATGAGATCTGCCCAAGCAAGGGCTCTCTCAACGCTTCGCGGATTGCTTCCCTCGCGCGCGCCTGCAACACAGAAGGCCTGATCATGCTGCTCGGCCGGACCCTTGGCTTCTATTTCTCGCGCCAGTTCATCAAGACGATCTTCCTGGTTTTCGCCACAGTCTTCACCCTCGTCTATACCCTGGACTTCGTGGAGCTCATGCGCCGGGCCGGCGATGCCCCAGGGGCAACGACAGGGGTGATCGCCCAGCTGGCCCTGTTCCGAACGCCGGCGATTGCCGAGCAGGTCATGCCTTTCGCGGTGCTGTTCGGCAGCATGGCTGCCCTCCTTCAGCTCAGCCGGAAGCTCGAGCTGGTGGTGGCGCGGGCTGCCGGCATCTCCGCTTGGCAGTTCCTGCAACCTGGCCTCTTGATCGCCCTGCTGATCGGGATCGTTTCGGTCACCGTTTACAACCCCGTCTCGGCGGTTCTGAAGCAGCGCGCTTCGACCTTGGAGACAAAGATTTTTTCACGGCCTGTTCAAAACAGGGATAAGCCGATCTGGCTTCGTCAGAGGAGCCTGGACGGACAGGCCATTTTTCGGGCCGTCGGGTCGGCAACGGAGACCCCAACGCTTATGGGTGTAACGGTCTATGCCTTTGATCAGGCAGGCACTTTCAGCCACCGGGTCGAGGCCAAGGAAGCCACCCTCCATGAGGGCTTCTGGGAGCTCAAGGAGGCACGGATCCTGTCTGCGACAGAGGAGCCTCAGTCCCATGACCGCTACCTGATCGCCTCGACCCTCCAGCCCTCGGAGGTTCGACAGAGCTTCATCGATCCTGATGCCGTGCCCTTCTGGGATCTGAAAGAGACAATTAACCGCATGGAGCAGGCGGATATCAACACCACCACCTACCAGCTCCATTACGACCTGCTCCTCGCCCGCCCCCTCCTGTTCATCGCGATGGTCTTCGTGGCCGCATCCGTATCGTTAAGATTCTTTCGATTTGGTGGTGTAGCCATGATGGTTCTTGGTGGCGTCGCGGCTGGGTTCATGCTTTATGTCGCCACAGAGCTTATGGCGGAGCTTGGGGCCTCTGGAATCATCAGCTCCCTTGTTGCGGCCTGGTTCCCTGCTGTAGTAGGCAGTCTCTTAGGGACCTTGGCCTTATTATACCAAGAGGACGGCTGACCGTCCTCGACAAGAAGGGTTGCAAAGGAGTGGGGATGCGGCGGCTTAAGACAACGATCGCTACGTCTGCGATCGCAGCGGCTCTCTTGGCTGCTGTGTCTGTGCCTGCGCTTGCCCAAGCGACCCTGAACGAGGCCATCGGCGCCCGCGCTCAATCCGGATCCGGTGAGGACCGGCTGCTCGTCGACGCCAAGGAAATCGTCTACGACAACGATAAGAACACGATCGCAGCCTCCGGCGACGTGCAGATGAACTACCAGGGCCGCACCCTCCAGGCCGACCGAGTCACCTATGACCGCAACACCGGCCGTGTCTACGCTGAGGGTAACGCCCGCCTTACCGATGCGAGCGGCACGGTTGCCACCGGCGACCGATTCGAGCTGACGGACGATTTCAAGAACGGCTTCATCGATTCGCTGCGGGTCGTTCAAACCACGATCGAGGGTGGGCGTCCCCTGACAACCCGCTTCTCCGCCCCCCGCGCCGAGCGTGCCGAGGGTGAGACGACCGTATTCGAGCGCGGCACCTACACTGCTTGCGAACCCTGCAAGGACAATCCGGAGCGGCCGCCCCTGTGGCAGGTCAAGGCGGCCAAGATCATCCACAATAACAGCGAGCGGACGATCTACTACGAGGATGCCACCCTCGAGTTGCTGGGCATTCCAGTCGCCTACCTGCCCTATTTCTGGACGCCGGATCCGACCGTCAAGCGCAAGACCGGCTTCCTGTCGCCGCGCTACGTCTATTCGACCAATCTCGGCTATGGGGCCACTATCCCGTTCTTCTGGGCCATTGCTCCCAATTACGACCTGACGATCAGCCCCACCTTCCTGAGCAGGCAGGGCCTCCTGGGTCAGGTCGAATGGCGGCACCGGCTCGAGACCGGCGCCTACAACATTCGGGTTACCGGCATTTCGCAGCAGGAGCCTGAAGCCTTCCTACCCCCGCCTTTCGGAGCTGGCGATCGCGACCTCCGCGGTTCGCTCGAGACGACCGGCGAGTTCCACATCAACCAGAACTGGCGCTGGGGCTGGAACATCGCCCTTGTGTCGGACAAGTGGTTCCTCACGAACTACCGCATCCGCAGCGAGAGCCTCAGCTCGTACTACATCAAGGAATCAGTCTCGACCGTGTTCCTGCAGGGGCAGGGAGACCGCTCCTTCTTCGACGCGCGGGGGTATTACTTCCAAACCCTATCGAGCAACGAATGGCAGAAGCAGCAACCGGTCGTGGCCCCGGTCGTCGACTACAATAAGCGCTTCACCCCAGCAGGCATTGGTGGCGAGTTCGCCGTTGATGTAAACGTCACGAGCCTCTCCCGGGAGGCCGCGCAGTTCGAGCCGCTGTCGATCGCCAATACCGCCTATTATGGCATTGCCCAAACCTGCTCCGTCTTCGACCAGGCTTCCTGCTTGGTGCGTGGCATCAGCGGCTCGACGACCCGGGCTTCGGTGATGGCGTCCTGGAGGCGCGAGTTCGTCGACCCCGCAGGTCAGGTTTGGACACCGTTCGCATATGTGAGGGCTGATAATTTCTGGATCGCGCCGAATTTCAGCGGCCACCAGAACTCTCAACTCGCCAACTTCTTCGATGCGGATGACGAGTATCTGTTCCGCGCTACTCCGGCCATCGGCCTCGAATATCGCTATCCCTTCATCGCAAGCCTCGGCACCTCGGGACAGCAGATCATCGAGCCGATTGCGCAGGTCATTGCACGCCCGAACGAAACCAGGATCGGCACCCTCCCCAACGAGGATGCCCAGAGCCTCGTCTTTGACGACACCTCCCTGTTCGACTGGGACAAGTTCTCCGGCTATGACCGGGTCGAGGGCGGCGTTCGCGCCAATCTCGGCGTGCAGTACACGGTAACGGGCGCTGATAATTTCTACGCCAATGTGCTGTTCGGGCAATCCTACCAGCTTGCGGGCCGCAACTCGTTCCGGCAGGGAGACCTTGCCAATGTCGGGCTGGATTCGGGACTCGAGTCCCGAGCCTCCGACTACGTCGGCCGGTTCCAGATCGCCCCGAACCAGAACTTCGCCTTCGTGACGCGGGCGCGCTTTGATCAGGATAATTTCGGCCTGAATAGGCTCGAAGCCACCGTCAGCGCGAACTTCAACCCCTACCTGCCTATCTCAACCTCGCTGACCTATGCGCGCTACGATGCCCAGCCGGCGATCGGCTTCCCGCTGCGCCGCGAGGGCCTGCTGGGCTCCGCCCGGTGGGACATCTCGCCGAACTGGTATGTGACCGGCTCCGTTTTGCTCGACCTAGACCGCTATCTTCTCGCTCGCGAGACGTACGCCCTCGATCCAATCAATACAGTCTATGATCGCGAGAACGTTGCCTATGTCAGCGGCATGTCTCTCGGCCTTGGATATATGGACGAGTGCACGACGTTTGCGGTCAGCTACAGCGTGACACCTCGGGAAGTAGCCCGGAATTCCGGCGAAAAGGATCAGAACCATACCGTCGCATTCCGGCTTGAGTTCCGGTCCCTCGGTGAGGTCGGATACAGCCAGAACCTCAGCGGCACCGACGATGAATGACGGTGCAGCAGCCCGGTGACAGGCTTGAAGCAGCGCCCTCTCCTCTTGACGCAGGGTGACCCAGCCGGGATCGGGCCGGAACTGAGCCTGAGGGCATGGCTCCAGCGAGACGAGCAGTCTCTGCCGCCTTTTGCGGTTGTCGGTGATCCGGCTCATCTCGAACGCATTGCTGGGGCTCATGGCTGGGACGTTCCGATCACCCCAATAGAGCCATCGCAGATCCATGCCGTCTTTCCACGGGCCCTCCCCGTCATCCCTCTAGGCACAAAGGTCACTGCGCAACCGGGCCTGCCCAATGCAGCCCATGCACCATCGGTGATCGAGTCGATCGAGACGGCGGTGCAATTGGTCAAGGCGGGGTCGGCGTCAGCCCTCGTCACCAATCCCATTGCGAAGCACTTGCTTTACGATGCGGGCTTTCAGCATCCGGGGCATACGGAATTTCTGGCAGCTCTTGCGTCCGAAGGCGGGAGCCACGCCTACCACCCGGTTATGATGCTGTGGTGCGAGCAATTGGCTGTGGTGCCGGTCACCGTCCATATTGCCCTGTCAGAGGTGCCCTCGGCCCTCACAACCGATCTGATCGTCCTGACCGGAAGGATCGTCGCGCGGGAGCTGAAGGACAGGTTCGGCATTGCCCATCCAAGGCTCGCCCTGGCAGGCCTCAACCCTCATGCAGGGGAGAGTGGAGCAATGGGCACGGAAGACGGAACCGTTATCGCTCCAGCCATTGAGGTCCTGCGCCAGGATGGCATCGAGGCTGCCGGCCCCCTTCCGGCGGACACCATGTTCCATGCTCGGGCCCGGAGCCGCTATGATGCGGCCCTTGCCATGTACCACGACCAAGCCCTCATCCCGATCAAGACCATCGCCTTCGACGAGGCCGTGAACGTGACTCTCGGGCTTCCCTTCGTGCGCACCTCGCCAGACCACGGCACGGCCTTCGACATCGCCGGCAAAGGCATTGCACGGCCCGATAGCCTCATCGCCGCCATCAAGCTCGCCGCTCGCCTCGGGGCTGGGGTTGAAACCCAATGAGCCAGATCGACGACCTTCCGCCTCTCCGCGACGTGGTCCGCACCCATGGGCTAATGGCCAAGAAATCCCTCGGCCAGAATTTTCTCTTCGATCTCAACCTCACCAGCCGGATTGCCCGCTCAGCAGGTCCGTTGGAAGACGCAACCGTCATTGAAGTCGGCCCTGGTC
>JALYFY010000214.1 GCA_030777385.1 Pseudomonadota bacterium
ACGTTAACGAGGCGATGATCGGCGAGCGGGAGGCTCATGGGACCCCTTTCCGTCGTGCCGGGGAAGATGGATGCCTCATCAATGACCGCGTGGTCCAGATCGGCTTGCGTGGCACAGGCTATGCGCCAGGCGACTTTGCCTGGGCGCGCGATCAGGGCTGGAGCGTGGTCACCGCCGAGGAGATCCACGGCAAGCCTCTTCATCGCCTTATGGATCAGGTGCGTGCGCACGTAGGTGACGCGCCGTGCTATCTGAGCTTCGATATCGACAGTTTGGCGCCTGGCCTCGCCACCGGCACTGGCACGCAAGAAATCGGTGGTCTGTCAGACTGGCAGGCACTCCAGATCGTGCGGGGGATGGCGGGCCTGAACCTCGTGGGCTGCGACCTTGTAGAGGTGTCACCACCCTTCGATACGACCGGGACCACGGCGCTCACGGCTGCAAATCTCGTCTATGAAATGCTCTGCGTGCTGCCCGGAGCGCCTCGAAATCTGCCGGAGCCGCTCCACAGCTTCACGATCGACTGATGCGCTTGCCGCTTCGGCTCCAACTTGCCACTGACTGTACAGACATAGGCGGTTCACGCCTAGACAGGGAGATAACATGATCATCAAACGTCGAACTCTGCTCCTCACCGGCGCCGCAGGGTTCTCGACCTTGGCCGCCCCTTCGATCCTGCGGGCCCAAGGGGCGCCGCTCAAGGTGGGCACCTACGGTGGCTATTTCGAGGAAAGCTTCAAGACCCACATCTACCCCGATTTCACAACGGAAACGGGGATCGCTATCGAGTCGATCCCCGAGCCCACGGGTGAGGCCTGGCTCGTCCAGCTCGAGCAGGCGGCGCGTGCCAATCAGGCGCCGGCCGATGTTTCGATGATGGCGCAGGTCGCGCGGCTCCGGGGCGAGTTGTCCGAACTCTGGGCACCGCTCGACGAGTCACAGATGACCAACCTCGGCAACCTGCCCGAGCACTTCGTTCACCGCTACCCCGATGGACGCCTCTACGGCACCGGTGCGGTGAGCTGGTACATCACGCTCGTCACCAACACCGAAGCTTACCCGGAGGCGCCAACCTCCTGGGAGGCGCTCTGGGATCCGGCGAATGCCGACCGAGCCGGTCTCCTGGCGCTCGCCTCGAATTCCTTCCTTCTCGAAATTACCGCGACCACGTTCTTTGGCGGCACTGACGTGCTCGACACTGAAGAGGGAGTGATGCAGGTCCTCGAGAAGCTTGCCGAGGTGAAGCCCAACGTGCGGCTTTGGTACCGCGACGAGGGTCAGTTCCAGCAGGCGCTCGAGTCGGGCGAGATCCCGATGGGTCAATACTACCACGACGTGACAGGGCTCGCGGCTGCGAACGGCCAGCCCGTGCGCTCAACCTTCCCGCAGGAGGGAGCGGTGCTCGACTCCGGGTCATGGGTGGTGTCCAAAGCCTCGCAGATGCTTGAGCCCGCCCAAACTTTCATCGACTACATGGCCCGGCCGGAAGTCCAGGCAAAGCTCAGCCGGATGGTGGGCACCGCCCCCACCGTCCGGCGTGACCTCACCGACCTTACGGATGAGGAGTTCTCCGCCGTGGCGTCCGACCTGCCCCCGATCCTGCCGCGCTATGATCTTTACGTGGAGCGCGCGGACTGGGTGAACCAGATGTGGTCGGAGATGGTCACCGCCGGCTGATGGAATGGGGCCCGGCCGCTTCAGCCGGGCCTCCACTTTGGTGAGGACACGCATGAACGACCTGTCCCTTCGCGGGGTGACCAAGCGCTTCGGCTCGGTGGCGGCTGTGGACGACGTGTTGCTCGACATCCCGGCAGGCCGGTTCGTTTGCCTGCTCGGACCTTCGGGCTGCGGCAAGACCACTCTCCTGCGGCTTGTCGCAGGGCTCGAGGAGCCCACGTCGGGGCAAATTCTGGTAGGAGGACGGGACCAGACCCACGTCCCGACGCACCAGCGTGGCATCGGGATGGTGTTCCAGTCCCTCGCGCTGTTCCCGCACCTGTCGGTGGGTGAGAATGTTGCCTATCCTCTCGGAATTCGTGGCGCCTCGCGTGCGGAGCGCCGAGCACGCGCCGACGAGCTCCTCGCACTCGTGCAGTTGCCAGGCATAGCGGAGCGGCGCATCCATCAGCTCTCAGGTGGACAGCGGCAGCGGGTCGCCATCGCGCGGGGGCTGGCCATCGATCCCAAGCTCTTCCTGCTCGACGAGCCGCTGTCGGCTTTGGACGCCAACCTGCGCGAGCACATGCAGGTGGAGCTTCGCCAACTCCAGTCCCGGCTCGGAGTCACTACCCTGGTCGTGACCCACGACCAGAAAGAGGCGCTGACGATGGCGGACCTCGTCGTCGTCATGGACCGTGGCCGCATCCAGCAGGTCGGCGCGCCGATGGAAGTCTATCGCGATCCCGCCAACGCCTTCGTCGCTGGATTCATTGGCAACTCGAATCTCATTCCCGGGCGACTTCTCGACGTATCGACCTTCGACGTCTTTGGCCATCGTGTCGCCCTAAGGAATGACGACCGTGTCAAGGTAGCGCCCGGAGCTGCGCTCCTATCGATCAGGCCCGAGGAGGTGCGCCTGAGTCCTGACGGATTGCCGGCCCGCGTGACTTTCGTGCGCGACCTTGGCGAAAGCGTCCAACTCGTCATGGAC
>JALYFY010000215.1 GCA_030777385.1 Pseudomonadota bacterium
GCGCTCTTCGGACGGGCCGATCTCGCCAAGGATGCAGGCGTCGAGGACAAGCCCACCGGCTTTGCCGCCATCACGCTTGCCTATAATGCCCGCTCGAAGGAGGAGGCCGACGAGGTCTATGCTCTCGCGGTGCAGGCGGGCGCGCGTCCGGTGAAGCCGCTGCAGGATGTTTTCTGGGGCGGCTATTCGGGCTACTTCGCCGATCCTGACGGACACCTCTGGGAAGTGGCCTGGAATCCATCGTTTCCTCTCGATGAGCAGGGACACATGTTCCTGCCGGATGCTTAAGACGTGAGCGCTCCTCTCGACCTGCCCAGATGGGCCGATACGGTTCTCGTGCCCGCCATCTCCGTGGTGGCGGCTTTTCTCGTGGCAGGCCTCGTTGTGATTGCCATCGGCGAGAACCCGCTGACCGCCACCCGCTGGCTCATCCAGGGCAGCCTCGGCACCGGGGAGGGGCTCGGCTTCACCCTGTTCTACATGACCGACTTCATCTTCGTCGGGCTGGCGGTTGCGGTTGCCTACCATGCGGGACTGTTCAACATTGGCGGCGAGGGGCAGGCGACGCTGGCGGGCCTCGGCATCGCGCTCGTGCTCAACAACCTGACCTTCCTGCCGGGCTTTCTCCTCATCCCGCTCGGCATTTTGGGGGCAGCCGCTTTCGGCGCAGCCTGGGCTGCGATCCCCGGCTATCTCCAGGCCAAGCGCGGCAGCCACATCGTGATCACGACCATCATGTTCAACTGGCTTGCCAGTGTGCTGATCGTCTACCTGCTGGTGAACGTGCTGCGCGAGCCGCAATCCATGAACCCGGAAACGCGCGCCTTCCCGGAGCAGTCCTACATCCCGTTCATGCACGAGGTCTTTGCCGCCTTCGGCGTGACCATACCAGCCTCGCAGCTCAACCTGACGCTCGTGCTGGCCTTGCTGGCTTCCTTTTGCGTCTGGCTTCTCATCTACCGCTCGCGCCTCGGCTACGCGATCCGCGTCGTCGGATCGAACCCGACCGCCGCGGTCTATGCGGGCATTTCGCCTGCGCGCATCACCATCATCGCCATGGTGCTCTCGGGCGCGCTCGCCGGCGGCCTCGCGGTCAACGAGCTGATGGGTTATCAGCACCGCCTGCTGCTCGAGTTCACCTCCGGCTATGGCTTCGTCGGCATCGCGGTGGCGCTCATGGGCCGTGCGCACCCGGTCGGCATCATTCTGGCTTCGCTCCTGTTCGGCATCCTCTATCAGGGCGGCGCGGAGCTGGCCTTCGAGCAGCCGGCCATCACCCGCGACATGGTGGTGGTGATCGGCGGCATCATCATTCTGTTTGCAGGCGCGCTCGATGGGTTGTTCCGGCGCGCCGTGGCGCATGTGCTGACGCGTCAGAAGCTGGCGAGGGCATGATCATGGATCTCGGCACGCTCGTCACGGTTTTCGACTCGGCCCTGCGGCTCTCGATCCCACTTCTGGCCGCATGCCTTGCGGGCCTCTGGTCCGAGCGCTCCGGCGTGGTGGATATCGGCCTCGAGGGCAAGATGCTGGTCGCGGCCTTTGCGGCGGCGGCAGCGGCCTATGCTTTCGGCTCGGCCTGGGCCGGGCTCGTTTTCGGCATCGGCGCATCGGTGGTCTTCGGGCTCATCCACGGCTTTGCCTCCATCAGCCAGCGCGGCAACCAGATCGTGTCGGGCGTTGCCATCAACATGCTGGCGGCGGGGCTCACCGCCATCGTGGGCAATGCCTGGTACAGCCAGGGCGGCCGCACGCCGCCGCTGGAGGGAGCGCAGCGCTTCGGCGATGCCCTCCTGGGCCATTCGGCCCTGGTCTATGTGGTTCTGCTCGCCGTGCCGCTCACTTGGTTCGTGCTGGGACGCACCCGCTTCGGGCTTCGCCTGCGGGCGGTCGGCGAAAATCCGGCTGCCGTCGATACGGCGGGCATTTCCGTCACGGGGCTGCGCTATGTGGCCGTCATCATCGGCGGCGTCCTGTGCGGCATCGGCGGTACTTATCTGTCGGTCGGGCAGTCGGCAGGCTTTCTCACCAACATGACGGCCGGCAAGGGCTTCATCGCGCTCGCAGCCCTCATCTTCGCCAAATGGCGGGCATGGCCTGCGCTCGGCGCCTGCTTCCTGTTCGGGCTGCTCGATGCCATTGCCATTCGCCTGCAGGGCATCTCGCTGCCTGGCATCGGCGAGGTGCCGGTGCAGGCCATCCAGGCGCTGCCCTATCTCATGACCGTCATCCTGCTCGCGGGCGTCATCGGCAAGGCGATCCCGCCGCGCGCCGCCGGCGTGCCTTATGTGAAGGAGCGCTGAGCATGCCGTCTCTCGACACCCTGTTCGAGGCCGCCAAGGCAATCCAGGCCAAGGCCTACGCGCCCTATTCCCGCTTCAAGGTCGGCGCGGCGATTGCAACGCCGGACGGCAAGGTCTTCACCGGCTGCAACGTGGAGAATGCGGCCTATCCGGTTGGCTCCTGCGCCGAAGCCGGTGCCATCTCGGCCATGATCGCGGCAGGCGAGAGCCGCATCGCCGAGATCGTCGTGATGGGCGAGGGCGACATCCTCTGCACTCCCTGCGGCGGCTGCCGCCAGCGCATCCGTGAATTCGCCGGCCCCGACACGCCGGTTCACATTGCGGGACCTGAGGGAATCCGCAAGCGCCTTACCCTGGAAGAGCTGTTGCCCTTCTCGTTTGGACCCGACAACCTGACGGACCGGTAAGGCCCCCGAACCCTCTTGCCACTATGGAAGGAAGGCCTGCCCTTCAGGCCTGAGACGATGACGATGCAACAGATAGTTCAAGAGGCGGCCGAATTTGTGCAGGCCCGCGGCTTCGACGGCCATTTCGATGCAGCCTTCGTGCTCGGCACAGGGCTTGGCACCCTGGTCGACGAGGTCAGCGATGCGGTGAGCCTCGCCTATGCGGATATTCCGCACTTCCCGAGAAGCGGCGTCTCCGGCCACGCAGGCAAGCTGGTTGCCGGCACGCTCGAAGGCAAGCGGGTGCTCCTGTTCCAAGGGCGGGCGCATTACTACGAGACCGGGGATGCTGGCGCCATGCGCGTGCCCATCGCCTTCGTTAAGGAGCTTGGCATTGCGACGCTGGTCGCCACCAATGCCGCAGGCTCCGTGCGTGCAGACATTCGGCCCGGAAGTCTCGTCGCCATCAACGATCATCTCAACCTGTCGGGCACCAATCCGCTCCTGCGCGATCACACCGAAGGCCGCTTCGTGTCGCTCACCGGCGCGTATGATGAGGGCCTTCGCGAGACGCTGCAGCGTGCTGCGAAGAAGACCGGCATCGACCTGCCGGAAGGCGTCTATGCCTGGCTGTCCGGCCCGAGCTTCGAGACGCCGGCCGAAATCAAAATGGTGCAAGTTCTCGGCGGCGATCTCGTCGGCATGTCCACGGTGCCGGAGGTCATTCTCGCGCGCTATTACGACCTGAAGGTCGCTGCCATCTCGGTCGTCACCAATCTTGCCGCAGGGATCGAGGGCGCGTCGCCCTCGCATCAGGAAACCAAGGACACGGCAGCGGAAGCATCCGAGAAGTTCAAGCGTCTCATCCGGTCCTTCGTTGCGGAGTTGTCCCATGTCTGATGTGCAAACCGCCCAGCGCGCCCTGCGCAGCCTCGATCTCACCGATCTGACGGAAACCTGCACCGATCAGGCCATCGACGCCTTGTGCAAGAAGGCCCTCGATCCGCGCGGCCCCGTTGCGGCCGTGTGCGTGTGGCCGCAATTCGTGAAGCGTGCGCAGGAGGGCCTGAAAGGCTCGTCCGTGCGCATTGCCACCGTGGTCAACTTCCCCGCAGGCGGCGAGGATGTGGGCCGTGTGACGGACGATGTGCAGGAGGCGCTCTCCGACGGTGCGAACGAGATCGATCTCGTGCTGCCTTACGAGGCCGTGCGCCGGGGCGATCTGACGGCTGCCACCGAGATGGTGGAGGCGGTGCGCGAGATGATCGACCAGAACCGTCTCCTGAAGGTGATCCTGGAAACGGGCGAACTGAAGGATGCGGCGCTGATCGAGACCGCAAGCCGCATCGCCATCGAGGCGGGTGCCGACTTCATCAAGACCTCGACAGGCAAGACGCCGGTCTCGGCTACGCCGGAAGCGGCCGTGATCATGCTCAACGCCATCAAGGCATCGGGGCGCCCCGTCGGCCTGAAGCCCTCCGGCGGCATTCGCACCGTGGCGGATGCGAAGATCTACCTCGATCTTGCCGACCGCATTCTGGGGCAGGGCTGGGCGACGCCGCAGACATTCCGCATCGGTGCCAGCAGCGTCTATGACGCGCTGATCGCCGCCATCGAAGGGCGTGCCGGCGCAACGGCCGCCGGGACTTACTAGCATGACGCTTCTTCCGCAGGAAATCATTCGCCGCAAACGCGACGGCGGAACGCTCGAGCCTGAGCATATCGAGCAGTTCATCGAAGGGCTGACCGCAGGCCGCGTGTCCGAGGGCCAAGCGGCTTCCTTTGCCATGGCGATCTTCTTTCGCGGCCTCTCCGTGCCGGAGCGCGTTGCGCTCACCCGCGCCATGATGAATTCGGGCACTGTGCTGAGCTGGGATCTGCCCGGCCCGGTGCTCGACAAGCATTCCACCGGGGGCGTGGGCGACACGGTGAGCCTCGCGCTTGGGCCTGCGGTGGCAGCCTGCGGCGGCTATGTGCCGATGATCTCCGGACGCGGCCTCGGCCACACGGGCG
>JALYFY010000216.1 GCA_030777385.1 Pseudomonadota bacterium
GTCCATGGGTGGTGCTTAATCGTGGATTCCCTTCCCCTCCGCTGACGCTCCGGCCGGGAATGACAACCAGGGTGGTGCCACCCTGTCATCCCCGGCGGTCCGAAGGACCGGGAAGGGGATCCGCTCTTGATGCGTGGAGCTATGGATTCCCTTCCCCTGCGATGGCTTTCGCCATCTCCGGCCGGGAATGACACGGAGGTTGTCAGCAGGAAGCATCCATATTGAGGCACCGCCCCTTAATGGGCCAGCATGGGCTTTGCCCGGTAGACGCCGTTCTTCTCCCGGGTGAACATCTCTTCGATCATCGGGTTGCGCAGGGGCTCGCTCGAAGGATCGGGCAGAAGGTTCTGCTCGGACACGTAGGCAATGTATTCGGTTTCCGCATTCTCGGCGAAGAGGTGGTAGAAGGGCTGGTCCTTGCGGGGCCGTGCCTCCTCGGGGATCGACAGCCACCATTCTTCCGTGTTGTCGAACTCAGGGTCGACATCGAAAATCAGGCCCCTGAAATCAAACAACCGGTGGCGGACCACTTGGCCGATCGCGAATTTGGCTGAACTCGCTTTCATGGTCTTAACTCCTTGACCTGCATATAGAGAGGCGCGCCGGAATCTCCAAATCCGCCCCTCGTCACAATCAGGAGAGGAGGGCTTGCCTGAGCGAGCCTTGCGTTTTCGGACTGGAGGCCTTCCGAAAGGTGGGATTGCCGCAAGGTTCCAACCTTGCCAGAAGGGTCACGACGCCTTCTGCCTGCCCCACCTTCTCGCCCGGAGCCGCCGATGTCCGACCTGATCGGGCTGTTCAACCTGCTTGCCCCCTTCTTCGGCCTCATCGGGCTCGGCTTCTTCTGCGGCAAGGTCGTCAAGCAGCCGGAGTCCGGCCTCGCCTGGATGCAGTTCTTCCTGATCTACGTGGCGCTGCCCTGCCTGTTCTACCGGCTCATCGCGGACAAGCCGCTGGACGAACTGGCGAACTGGCCCTTCATCGCGGCCACCACGTTTTCGACAGCTTGCGCCTTCCTGCTCTCGTTCGCCACCGGATGGCGCTACACCAGGGATCTCCCGCAATCGGTGATGCAGGGGGTGGCGGGATCCTATTCCAATGTCGGCTATATGGGGCCGCCGCTCATCCTGGGAGCCATCGGGGCTGCCGCCAGCGCTCCCGTCGTGCTGATCTTCGTCTTCGACAACCTGTTCCTGTTCTCCGTCGTCCCGCTCCTGATGTCGATGGCGGGTGTCGAGAAGCTCAGCCTGTCCGCCACGATCCGCCGGATCGTCTGGCGGGTGGTGACCCATCCCTTCAACGTGGCAACCGCCATCGGCATTACGGCGAGCTATCTACACGTTCAACTGCCCCAGCCCGTCGATCAGGTGGTGACCTGGCTGTCGGGCGCCGCCGCCCCCTGCGCCCTGTTCATCCTTGGCGTGACGGTCGCCCTGCGGCCCTTGCGGAAGGTGCCGGGCGAGGTGCCGGCGCTGGTGTTCATCAAGCTGCTTCTGCACCCCTTCCTGGTGTGGGTGGTGCTGTCCGCCGTCGGCGATTTCGGCCAGACCTGGACCTATGCGGCCATCGTCATGGCGGCGCTGCCGCCTGCGCTCAACATCTTCGTGATCTCGACCCAGTACAATGTGGGCGTGGAGCGCGCCTCCGCCTGCGTGCTGATCGGAACCTTGGCGTCCATGCTGACGCTAACGGCGGTGCTCTACGTCACCACCAAGACCGGGGCCGTGCCGTACGATCTGTTTCCCTGAGGGCTCGGGTGTCATCCCCGGCGAGCGGAGCGAGGGAAGGGGATCCACCCTCATGCGCAGCCGATGGATTCCCTTCCCCTCCAGCGGCTCTGCCGCTTCCGGCCGGGAATGACATGGAGGTTGGCACCCCGCTGTCGTCCCTGGCATTCCCCTGTCATCCCCGGCGAGCGCAGCGAGGGAAGGGGATCCACTTGCACCCTCAGCGCCATGGATTCCCTTCCCCTGCAATGGCTTTCGCCATCTCCGGCCGGGAATGACAAGAAGGACAGCGATCCCTTAAACCGGAGCCGCACCCTGCATGAGCCTGGGCGCTCCCACCCGCGGGAGAACGCCCTCGCGCATGACGATCCGACGCAAGGGGCCGATGTTGCTCAGGGCC
>JALYFY010000217.1 GCA_030777385.1 Pseudomonadota bacterium
CCGCTGCCATTGCCGAATTCGATCCTCGAATCCGTGATGGGCGTGCAGAAGGGTGGGGCGGGCATGCCGGCCGGCGCCAATGCCGAGCCGCAGTCCAAGGGCTAAGAGCGAGCGTTGAGGAACACCATTATGATGAAGCGTACTCTTCTCATCGCCGCTGCCATTCTCGGCCTATCCGCCCCAGCTTTCGCTGCGGGCGAGACCCCGGTCCCGCCGCAACTCAAGTGGAGCTTCCAAGGGCCGTTCGGCACCTTTGATCGGGCTCAGCTCCAGCGCGGCTTCAAGGTCTACCGGGAGGTCTGCGCCTCCTGCCACGGCCTGAGCTACGTGGCCTTCCGCAACCTGTCGCAGCCCGGTGGCCCGGAATTCTCCGAGGCGCAGGTTCGCGCTCTGGCGGCGGAGTACAAGCTTCAGGACGGCCCGAACGAGGCCGGCGACATGTTCGAGCGCCCCGGCCGTCCGGCTGATCGTTTCCCGTCGCCGTTCCCGAACGAGAACGCGGCGGCTGCGGCCAACGGCGGCAAGGCTCCGCCGGACCTGTCCCTGATGGCCAAGGCCCGCACCTACGAGCGCGGCTTCCCCTGGTTCATCACCGATGTATTCCGCCAGTATTCGGAGAACGGCGCGGATTACCTCACCGCGCTCCTCAACGGCTACCATGAGCCCCCGCAGGGCTTCCAGGTTCCTGAGGGTGGCCACTACAACGAGTACTACCCGGGCCACGTGATCGCGATGCCCAAGCCCATCAGCGACGGTCAGGTCGAGTATCCGAAGAATGAGGCCGGCCAGCCGCAGGTGCCGGAAACGGTTGACCAGTATGCCCGTGACGTGACGGCGTTCCTCACCTGGACTGCGGAGCCGCACCTCGAGGCCCGCAAGCGTCTCGGCTTCCAGGTCATCCTGTTCCTGCTCGTCCTGGCAGGCCTGCTCTACTTCACGAAGAAGAAGATTTGGGCCCGGGTGGGCGGCGAGGTCGAAGGCCACGCAACACCCCCGATGACCCACAACCCGTGAAAACCGGATCAAGGCCCCGCTCAGGGGCCTTTTTTCTTTTCGGGTGACACCCTGCGACGGCAGCCCTATGTGGGTGCCATGTTGCAGACGATTGCCGATGATATCTGGGCCAAGCCCTGCCTCGCCTACCACGTTCAGCCCAGCCTCGAGCCTGAAGCCCGGGACGCCTTTGAGAGCTTGCAGGGGATCATTGCCGAGAGCTGGCCGGAACCCTTGCATGTGGGTCCCAAGCACGGGCTGCACGTGACCATTTATCCGGTGGTTCCCGTGAGGGGAGACTTCGACAAGACGGCTTACTGGAACAGCATAGCCGGACGATGCCAAAGCCTCTTGGAGGATCTCTGTAGCGGCCATCAAACCTTGGAACTGCGCTTTTCCGGTCTCAGGGTCACCAACACCGCCATCATCGTGACCGCGAGTGAGGACACCGGTCTCATCGAGGCGATCCGGCAGAGGATCGTTGCGGATATTCCCCCACCGCCAGGCCAGAAGCCGATCGTTTATGATTTGATCCACTCGACCCTTGCGCGCTACCGGACGAAGGGCTCCATTGCACACGAGGTGGTCGAGCGCATCGAGAGCCTGCCTGTTTCCATCACGGCGCCGGTGACGCAGATCAGACTTATCCGCGAGACGCTCTTCCCATGCCTTGAGACGAACGAGATCGCTTCCATACCGTTGCGCTGAGGCTGGGGGTGTAGATGTATGCTGACATAGGGGAAGCTTGGGACACCGCCCATCCTCGTCTATGAAAAATGTGAAAGAGCCCCGGCAGGTGAGGACAAGATGGCGAAGGCAGTGCTAGGCATCATCGGAGGATCGGGGGTTTACGATCTGCCGGGTCTCGCGGACGTGCGCGAGGAGCGCATCAGCTCTCCTTGGGGGGAGCCCTCCGATGTACTTAAGATCGGACGCATCGGCGGGACCACCATCGCGTTCCTGCCCCGCCACGGACGCGGCCATCGCCTGTCGCCCTCCGACATCAACTACCGCGCCAATATCGACGTGATGAAGCGGGCCGGCGTGACCGATCTCATCTCGGTCTCGGCCTGCGGATCCTTCAAGAACGAATATCATCCGGGCTTTTTCGTGCTGGTGGACCAGTATGTGGACCGCACGCACAAGCGCGAGAATTCCTTCTTCGGACAGGGCTGCGTTGCCCATGTGCCCATGGCTCATCCGGTCGGCCCCGCGCTGCAGGAGCGCATCGCCAGCGCGGCCGTGGCCGAGGACATCCCGTTCGCCCTCGGCGGCACGCTGGTGTGCATCGAAGGTCCGCAGTTCTCCACCTACGCCGAGTCGATCACCTACAAGCATCTCGGTTACGACGTGATCGGCATGACGGCGATGCCGGAGGCCAAGCTCGCCCGCGAGGCCGAGATCACCTATGCGACCATCGCCATGGTGACTGACTACGATTGCTGGCATCCGGACCACGAGGATGTGGACGTGGCCTCAGTCGTCGCCGTGGCGCAGCAGAACGCCGCCAAGGTCGCTCGCCTCGTTGCCCGCGTGGCCAAGGACTTCCCGGCCGAACACGAGCCATGCCCCGCCCGCTCCGACCGGGCCCTCGACGGCGCCATCATGACCGCCCCGTCGGCACGGGACCCGGAACTGCTCAAGAAGCTGGATGCGGTGGCCGGCCGGGTGCTAAACCCCGCGAAAGGGTGACCTCTGGCTTCTTGCGTTCACAGCGCTTACAGACCCATCTTCATCTAACACTCAGGCAGGCTCACCTATGGACCAGCGTTTTCTCACCGACCTGAAGGCTGCGATCCGCTCGATCCCGGATTACCCGAAGCCCGGCATCGTCTTTCGGGACATCACGACCCTGCTCGGCGATGCGCGCGCCTTCCGGCGCTCCGTGGACGAACTCGTCCATCCCTTTGCGGGCGGCCGTGTGGACAAGGTGGCGGGCATCGAGGCGCGGGGGTTCATCCTGGGCGGGGCCATCGCCCACCAGCTCTCGTCGGGTTTCGTGCCGATCCGCAAGAAGGGCAAGCTGCCCCACGAGACGGTGCGCATCGCCTATTCGCTGGAATACGGCGTCGACGAGATGGAGATCCA
>JALYFY010000218.1 GCA_030777385.1 Pseudomonadota bacterium
GTCCACCACGCCGCCGGAGAGATCCGCCGAATTGCCGCAGCGGGCGAGCAGGTCGACAGCATAACCCTGGATTCGTCCGTCCTCATTGATGCCGACGGTCCAATCGCAGCGGAAATCGTGCCGCTTACCGGTGAGAATGAAATCGTCGTCCCGGTCGAGACGCAGCTTGCACGGGCGCCCCGTTGCACGCGCCGCGAGCGCTGCGGTAACAGCCCACTGCGTCGCCTGACTTTCCTTGCCGCCGAAGCCGCCGCCCATGCGGCGGGTTTCGCATGTCACGTAGGCGTCCGGAATGTTCAGGACGCGGGCGACCACATGCTGCACCTCTGTCGGATGCTGGGTTGAGGAATAGACATGAACGTCGCCATCCTCGCCAGGAATCGCGAAAGCGACTTGGCCTTCAAGATAGAAATGCTCCTGCCCGCCGACGCGGAACTGCCCGTCGAGCCGGCGCGGCGCCTGCGCGATGGCGGCATTCGGATCGCCACGCCCATAAGCGTAATCCGGCAGCACGGTCTCTCCGCGCTCCAAGGCATCCTCAACCGTGATGCTGGGCCTCTCGGGCTCAATCTCCATTACCGCTTTCTTCACCGCCCGGCGCGCGGCATCGCGGGTCGTGGCGACCACGGCAAAGAGCGCTTGTCCCAAGAAGCTGATGTCGGTGTCGACGAAAAGTGGATCGTCGCCAAAGGCAGGAGAGACGTCGTTCTTGCCGGGGATGTCGGCGGCGGTGAGCACCGCAACGACGCCGGGCGCGCTGCGCACGGCAGAAACATCGAGGGAGATCAGGCGTCCGCGTGCCTTCGGCGATTGGCCTATGGCCACGTGGAGCGTGCCTTCCGGCTCACGGATGTCGTCGATATACTGCGCGGAGCCTTGAACATGCTTCACGCCGGAATCATGTGGCAGAGGCTGGCGCACATGGCGCAGCGCTTCTGCATCCATCATCGGTTTGGTGGGTGCGTTCATGGCCCTACTCCGCCGCCTGGAGCGCATCGCGCTGGCCGACGATCCGCGTCGCGCGGGTCTCGCCGGATGCGGTTTCGCTCAGGGCCTTGAACACGAGGTTGCGGGCGACCGTCGAGCGATACGCAGCCGAGGCGCGATGATCGTCGAGAGGCTGATAGTCGCGGGCGATTGCCGCCATGGCCTCGCCCCAGGATGACGGCTCGTCGAGGGATAGGCCCACCAATTTCTGCTCGGTCTCCGCAGCCCGCTTAGGCGTTGCGGCCATGCCGCCGAAAGCCACACGTGCCTCGGCGATGCGGCGCCCATCGAGGGTGAACCGGAACGCTCCCATTGCGGCCGAGATGTCCTCGTCGAAGCGCTTCGAGATCTTGTAGGCGCGGAAGACTTCGCCCACTTTAAGCTTCGGCACCGTCACTCGGCGCACGAATTCGCCCGGCAGCCGATCCTGCTTGCGGTAGGCGATGAAGAAGTTGTCTAACGGAATGGTGCGGGAGTTCTCCCCCTGGCGCAATTCCAGCTCTGCGCCCAGCGCAATCAGGGCTGGAGCGAGATCCCCGATGGGGGACCCGTTGGCGATGTTCCCGCCCACCGTTCCGGAGGCGCGGACCTGCGCCGATCCGAAGCGGCGCATGAGCTCACCGAGATCGGGATCGATCCCCGCGAGGGAACGATAGGCCTCGGCATGGGTGACGGTTGCTCCGAGACTGAGCGCCTCAGTGCTGTCCTCGATTTGATCCAGACCGGCAACCCGACCAAGCCAGATGACCTTCTCGAGTTCGGCCATGGCTTTGGTGATCCACAGGCCCACATCGGTGCACCCGGCCACCAGTGTCGCGTCAGGGTGCTGCGCATAGAGCGCTGCCAGCGACGCCTCGCTTGCGGGGGCAGCGAAGAAGCGGGCCTCGTTGCCGATGAACACGTCCTGCCCATCGGCAAGCTCTGTCAGACCCTGGACTGTCTGTTCCCGGCTGCGGGCAAAGATGTCATCCGGCTGCCGGCCGCAGACCTGAAGTGCCGCATCGACAATGGGCCTGTAGCCGGTGCAGCGGCAAAGATTGCCGGCCAGCGCATCGTTGACGGCCTCGCGGCCCAAATCCTTCTCGCCCTCCTGGTAGAGGGTGAACAAGCTCATCACGATGCCCGGGGTGCAGAATCCGCATTGGGAGCCATGGCTCTCCACCATGGCGGACTGGACCGGATGCAATTGGCCATTTGCCGCCAGATCCTCGACAGTGACGAGTTCCGCTCCGTCGATCTGGCCGAGCAGCAGGATGCAGGCATTGAATGGCTCGTAACGGACATGCCCGTCCCTCACCCGTCCAAGCGCCACGGTGCAGGCGCCGCAGTCGCCCTCCGCGCAGCCCTCCTTGGTGCCCACGCGGCGCTCCTGAAGTCTCAAATAGTCCAGAAGCGTGGTGCGCGGGTGAAAGCCTGAAACCTCGACTGCTCGTCCCTGCCGCCAAAAGCGGATAGTGTCTCGTACCACAATGATCCTCCGCCGGTTGGACCCGGCCTTGTTATGGTGGGCCGGGTAGAATGACGGAGCAAGACCTTTTCGCCAAGGGGACAGAACCAGAGTGCATCGGGCCGGGAGTCGCACCCAGGAGGGCGAACCTGCCCGATGCACCCAAGGCTTGGCTTACCAGGTGCCGGTGTTCTGCATCGAGGCCCAAGGCTCCTGCGGGGGCTTCGGTTCGCCCCGCTGGAGCAGCTCGATGGAAATGTTGTCAGGGGTTTTGACGAAGGCCATGTAGCCGTCGCGGGGCGGACGGTTGATGGTGACGCCTGCATCCATCAGCTTCCGGCAGGTCTCGTAGATGTCATCGACCCGATATGCGAGGTGGCCGAAATTCCGCCCGCCGGCATATTCATGCTCGTCCCAGTTGTAGGTGAGCTCCAGAAGCGGCGCCCTCGTATCCTCGGCCTTCTCCACATCCCCGGGAGCCGCCAGGAAGACAAGGGTGAAGCGCCCCTTCTCGTTCTCGATCCGGCGCACCTCGACAAGGCCGAACTTGTTGCAGAAGAAGTCGAGGGATTGGTCGAGGTTCGAGACGCGAACCATCGTGTGCAGGTATTCCATGGTATCTCCCCTTACGCTTGGGTAGGTGATGGCGCAATTGCCGAGGAGATCAAGGGGTACCTTTTTATCGCGTCCAAAAAGCCTTGGATTTGCTCAAGATGGGATGCCTGTTAACAGGCTCTGTTTAACACAGGCTTGCCGTCTGTCGCCACAGCCCCAAAACCAAACATAGTTACACTCAAGAGAGCTTCCGATGCGCACCGACACAGCCCAGATCGTCCGCCTTGAAGATTACCGGCCCAGCGACTTTCTGATCGACCGCGTCGAACTCGACTTCTCCCTTCATCCGGCATCGACGCAGGTCAAAGCCACGCTTGTTGTACGGCCCAACCCGGAAGGACGACCGGACGCCCCCCTCGTTTTCGACGGCGACGAAATGAACCTGAAGTCCGTGGCTATCGACGGACGCCCTCTCGATGGGCAGGAGTTCGAGGCCTCTCCGCAATCGTTGACGATCGCACAGCCTCCCCGCCAGGCGTTCACCCTCACCATCGAGACCGAGATCAACCCGACGGCAAACACTAAGCTCATGGGTCTCTACAGGTCGAGCGGGAACTACTGCACGCAGTGCGAGGCAGAAGGCTTCCGGCGGATCACCTATTTCCTCGACCGACCCGATGTTCTGGCGGTCTATACCACCCGCATCGAGGCGGACCGCGACGAGGCGCCGGTTCTTCTGGGCAACGGCAATCCCGTCGAGAGCGGATCCGTCGAAGGCTCGAACCGCCACTATGCCGTCTGGCATGACCCGCACCCCAAGCCATCCTATCTCTTTGCTCTTGTCGGTGGCCGGCTGGGTCGCGTGGCCAAGACTTTCACGACGATGAGCGGCCGCGAGGTCGAGCTTGCGATCTATGTGGAGCCCGGCAAGGAGAATCGCGCGGACTATGCTCTCGATGCACTCGAGCGTTCCATGCGCTGGGATGAAAAAGCGTTCGGGCTCGAATACGACCTCGACGTGTTCAACATCGTGGCCGTGTCCGACTTCAACATGGGCGCGATGGAGAACAAGGGCCTCAACATCTTCAACGACAAATACGTGCTGGCGAGCCCGGAGACCGCGACCGATATGGACTATGCCCATATCGAAGCGATCATCGCCCACGAGTATTTCCACAACTGGACCGGCAATCGCGTCACCTGCCGTGACTGGTTCCAGCTTTGCCTGAAGGAGGGCCTAACGGTCTTCCGCGACCAGGAGTTCTCGTCCGACGAGCGCTCCCGTCCCGTGCACCGCATTGCGGAGGTGAAGACCTTGCGGGCGCGGCAGTTCCTGGAGGATTCAAGCCCGCTGGCCCACCCGGTGCGGCCGAGCCAGTATCGCGAGATCAACAACTTCTACACAGCCACCGTCTACGAGAAGGGCGCCGAGATCGTGCGCATGCTCAAGACGATCATCGGCAACGATAGCTTTCGGCGCGGCATGGACCTCTATTTCGAGCGCTGCGACGGCACCGCCGCGACCGTCGAGGATTTCCTCCAGGCTTTTGCAGATGTCACAGGCCGCGATCTGTCCCATTTCGCCCGCTGGTATGAGCAGTCGGGCACGCCGCGGGTGACCGTGAAGGGGCACTACGATGAGGCGGCGCAGACCTACCGCCTCGATTTTACGCAGAGCACTCCGGCGACGCCCGGACAGCAGAAGAAGGAAGCGATGACGATCCCGGTCGTCCTCGGATTGGTCGCACATGACGGCGGCCCTGTGCAGGCTGCCTGCGAGCGGGTGGACGAAAGAGGAGTCTTCGTCCTCGACAAGGCGGCCGACAGCCTGGTCTTCACCGGCGTCACATCCCTGCCTGTCCCGTCCCTCTTCCGGGGGTTTTCGGCGCCAGTGAAGATCTCCCTCGACCTGCCGAACGAGGAACTGCTCGTCCTGCTCAAGCACGACACGGATGCCTTCAACCGCTGGCAGGCAGCACAAACGGTCGCTATGCGTCATCTGACGGCGCTGTCGACGGGCATTCCGGTGTCGGACGAGGAAATCGGCGCTTTTTCGGCAGCCCTCTGCTCCTTCATGGACACGGATGCCGCGCAGGATCCGGCTTTTGCAGCCCTTGTCCTGACCCTTCCCAGCGAAGCCGACATTGCGCAGGAGATCGGCAAGGATGTGGACCCGGATGCCATCCATAAGGCACGAACAGAACTGCGCCGGCGTATCGCCAAGACCTGCTCGAAGCACCTGCATCGCTTCTACGAGACCCTGACGGGCTCAGGGGCATACAGCCCCGATGCGGCAAATGCCGGGCGTCGCTCCCTGCGCAACGCTTCCCTCGATCTCATCGCAGCCGCCGATCAGGCGACGGGCGAGAAGCTCGCGGCCGCACAGGTCGAATCCGCCAGCAACATGACGGACCGCCTTGCGGCCCTGAGTGTCCTGACGGCCCTCCCCGGCACGATCCGCGAGGACGCCATTGCCCGTTTCGGAGAGCGCTATCGCAACGAGCCTCTTGTCATCGACAAATGGTTCACCTTGCAGGCTGCCATCCCGGAAGACGGCACCCTGGAGCGCGTGAAGGGGCTGATGCAGCATCCGGCGTTCTCGATCGGCAATCCCAACCGCGTGCGCTCGCTGATCGGCAGCTTCGCGATGCTGAACCAGGTTCAGTTCAACCGCATCGACGGAGCAGGATACGACTTTCTGGCCTCCATCGTGCTTCGCGCGGACGAACTGAACCCGCAGCTGGCCGCCCGACTCCTGACCGCCTTCAGCACCTGGCGGATGATGGAAAACACCCGTCGGAACCATGCTCGGCAGGCCCTCTCGACCATTTCAAAAAAGCCCAATCTTTCCCGGGATGTAGGCGATATCGTGAGCCGGACATTGGACGGAGACGATCCGAAATAAGCTATATGTTTGAATAGGTTGCCTGAGTTATCCAAGCTTTCCCCAGGGTCATGCCGGATAGGAAATTTTTTATTAACCTACGGGTTCTACTAACTAGACAAATCACCTTCCCAAGATTCTATTGTTAGTGATTCGGAGAGATGCGGCACGTCCTCCGAAACAGGACGAAAATGGTTCCGGAGGGAGCATCGCATGGCGGGGGCGGTGACCGCATGCGTACCCGCGCGTGCGGGTACGATTCTAGGGGTGACGCGTTCAGACGCGAACCCGGCATATCGACGGCTCGAACAACATGAGCCCTTGCTGAGGCTGGCTGTTCCGGCTCTCCTGATCCTGTTTCTGGTCACCCTTGCGGGTAGCGCCTGGATCCAGATCCGGGATGGTCGCAAGGACACGCTTTTCGATGCCATCAACGACATCGACATCATTGCTTCCCTGTCGGCTGCAAAGCTCGGAAGCCATGCGGCGCCGGACGGCCGTGCGCAGGCTGCCGCGCAGCTCGAGCAGCTGGCCAAGGATATGCCTCCGAGCGCATTGACCCAAAGCCGCACCCTGATGCTGGTCGATCAGAAAGGTGCCATTCAGGCCGTTTATCCGCCCATGGACAACGCGCCCGGCCAACTCAGCGACATCCTTGGCGACGCGCAGCCTCTGGCGCTCTTTGCAGACCGCGCCGGCGTCATGACGATTAGGCTCCCCGACGGCCACGAGGGCATGGCGACCGTTCGCGCGCTGCCCGCCTCCTCCGGCCAGATCGCGCTCGTGCAGCCCATGCCTCATATTCTGTCCGGCTGGTGGACGCGCACCATCGGGCATGTGTCGCTTCTCGGGGCCACGATCGTGGTTCTTCTCGGGATCGGCGTTGCCTACGTGATGCAGGCGAACCGCGCCCGCGCCGCGGACGAGGTCTGCGAGAAGGTTCGCGACAGGATCGACTCCGCCCTCAACCGCGGTCGCTGCGGCCTGTGGGATTGGGATATCGGCCGCGGCCGCATCTACTGGTCCGACTCCATGTATGAGCTGCTCGGCTACGAGCGGCAGGACGAGTTCCTCTCCTTCGGTGAAGTGAATGCCATGATCCATCCCGAGGATCAGGATCTGTTCACGCTGGCCGAGCAGCTGGCGTCCGCCAGCACCTCCCTGGTCGATTACGAGTTCCGCATCCGCAGCCTCACGGGCGATTGGGTGTGGCTCCGCGCTCGCGCCGAGCTGATGAACGATCCCGACGACGCGGCAAGCCATCTCGTCGGCATTGCCGTGGACGTGACCGAGCAGCGCGGCCTCGAAGAGAAGACGGCGAGAGCCGATGCACGCCTGCACGATGCCATCGAGGCGATCTCCGAGGCCTTCGTGCTGTGGGACGCCAACAACAATCTCGTGCTCTGCAATTCGAAGTTCCAGAAGCTGCACGAGCTTCCTGCCGACGCGCTTCTACAGGGCAAGTC
>JALYFY010000219.1 GCA_030777385.1 Pseudomonadota bacterium
TCCTCGATCACCTGGCTGATCGGGTGGATGCGCCCCCTGCCTTCGGGAGCCTCCGGCACGGGCAGGGTCACGTCGATGCGCTCGGCGGACAGCCGGGCGTCGAGGGCCGCCTCGGCCAGCGTCTCCTTCTTGGCGGAGATGGCGCCCTGCACCTTGTCGCGCAGGCCGTTGATGCGCGGCCCGCGCTCTTTCCGCTCCTCGGGCGTCATGGAGCCGAGGGTCTTCAGCAGGTCGGAGACGGAGCCCTTCTTGCCGAGCGCGGACACGCGCACGGATTCCAGAGCCGCCTCATCGCCGGCGGCGTCGACCTGGGTGAGCAGGTCATGTTCGAGTTGGTTGAGATCGGTCATCGGTCCCTAGCCAGATGCATGCGCCAAGTACAGGCGCCCTGAGTGAGGCGCGGCGCGGGAACCGTCAAGTCTTCCGAGCCGCAGATTGGCAACCGACAGCCTTTTGGCCGTCAGCGCGGGTGGTCTCGGAGAAGGGGGAGTAAGGTGCGGCTGATGGTTCAGCCGCACCGGAGCTCAAGTCTATCCGACTTAGGCTGCCTGCTGCTGCGGCAGGGCGGCCTTGGCGCGCTCCACGTAAGCGGCGAAAGCCGCCGGCTCGTGGATGGCCATCTCGGACAGGACCTTGCGATCCACCTCGATCCCAGCCTTGCCGAGACCGTCGATAAATCGGGAATAGGTCATGTCGTGCAGGCGGACCGCGGCGTTGAGGCGCTGGATCCAGAGCGCGCGGAAGGTGCGCTTCTTGTTCTTACGGTCGCGATAAGCATACTGCATGCTCTTCTCGACCGCCTGCTTGGCGATGCGGATGGTATTCTTGCGGCGGCCGTAGAAGCCTTTGGCGGCTTTCAGGACCTTCTTGTGCTTGGCGTGGGATGTTACGCCACGTTTGACGCGGGCCATTTCAAAACTCCTTCAAAATCCGGGATGTGGGGAAGAACCGCCTTAGCCGTTGGGCAGGAAGTACTTCTTCACGTTGTACGCATCACCTTCGAACATGGTCGTGGTGCCGCGCAGATTGCGGATCTGCTTGTTCGACCGCTTGATCATCCCGTGGCGCTTGCCGGCCTGGGCGTAAACGACCTTGCCGGTGCCAGTGATCTTGAAGCGCTTCTTCGCGCCAGACTTCGTCTTCAGCTTGGGCATTTTGCTCTCCTTGGGTCAGGCCTCGGGAGCGGCTTGCGCCGCCCTTGGCCTTTTTCATTGCTGCTATGAGCAAAACAAACCGCCACGGCAGCCCTTAATCAGCCGGGCGGTTCGATGAAGGCGGGCTTATGACAGAAGGCCGCCCAAAAAGCAATGGCCGCCGGAGAACCAGCGGCCATGAATTTCGCTTCGAGGAGCGAGGCTTAGCGGGGCGCCAGGACCATGACGACCTGACGGCCCTCGAAGTTCGGCTCCATCTCGACCTTGGCGAGATCGCCCACATCGGCCTTGACCCGGTCCAGAACCTTGAGGCCCAGGGACTGGTGCGCCATTTCGCGGCCACGGAAGCGCAAGGTGATCTTCACCTTGTTGCCTTCCTCGAAGAAGCCCTTCATGGCCTTCATCTTGACCTCGTAATCGTGGTCGTCGATGCCGGGACGCAGCTTGATTTCCTTGACCTCGACCGTCTTCTGCTTCTTGCGCGCCTCGGCGGCCTTCTTCTGCTCGAGAAAGCGGAATTTGCCGTAGTCGAGGATCTTGCAGACGGGAGGGGTTGCGTTCGGCGAGATCTCCACGAGATCAAGACCCGCGTCTTCAGCAACCTTCAGGGCATCGAAGAAGGGCACGACACCCCGGTTCTGCCCCGCATCGTCGATCAGCTGCACTTCGCGAACACCGCGAATGTCTCGGTTGGCGCGCGGTCCGTCCTTCTGCGGCACCGGCATGGCTCTCATTGGTCTGCGAATGGCTCGTATCTCCTGTTAGAGGCTAGGTTGGGGCCGGGGATCCCGAGGGATCCCTGCTGTGCCTGCTCAGCCTTGCCGCGAATGATTCGACATTTCGCGCAAAAGCGCGGGAAGTCAACTTTTTCTATGCGTTAAACGGCCCTCCAGCAGGGCTGAATACACATCGAGGGTGCCCGACACCATGCGCTCAAGCGAGAAATGGCGCTCCACATGGGCTCTCGCCCTGGTGCCCAGAGCGATTCTCGCGCTTGCGCCCAGGCTCAGTGCGGCTCCCAGGGCTTCGGCCAGTGCATCCGCATCGCCTGCCGGGGTGCGCCAGCCCGTCCGCTCGTGGGGCTGAACCGCGGGCGGGGAGAGAACCGTTTCGGGCACGGCGCCAAGGTCGGATACCACGACCGGGGTCCCCATGGCCTGAGCCTCCACGGCCGAGCGGCCGAAGGCCTCGGGCTCGGTCGAGGGCACCGTCACCACGGAGGCTGCCAGGAAGGCCGCGGGCATATCGGTGCAATGGCCGACGCGGCGCACGATTCCCTTCAGCTTCCGTGCCTCGATCAGGCCGTCGAGCTCCTTCACGTAGGAGTCCCGCCCCTGCGGGTCCCCGGCGAGGATATAGGCGACGTCGCCAAGGCCCGCGTCCCGCAGCTTGGCGGCAGCCTCGATCAGAACCCGCTGGCCCTTCCAGCCGGTGAGGCGGGCCGCCAGCAGCACCACGCGCTCGTGCGGCGCCACATCCCAGGCCTTTCGCAGGGCCTCGATCCGCTCCGGCGCGATGGCCTGGGGGGAGAAGACGGCAAAATCCGTTCCGCGATGAATGACCCGGATCCGGTCGCCTGCTTGAGGATAGACCGAGCGGATCAGCTCGCCCGTATAATTGGAGTTGGCAATGACCGCATCGCCTCTGGCCATCACCGAGTTGTACAGAACCTTGACCGAGGAGCGGCCGGAATAGCTGCCGTGGTAGGTGGTCACGAAGGGGATGTTGAGGGAGCGCGCGGCACCTAAGCCCACCCAGGCAGGCGCCCGGGAGCGGGCGTGAACGAGGGACACCCGCTCCTGATGGCAGATCCGGGCGAGCTTTCGCACGTTGACCAGCATGGAAAACGGGTTCTTCGTCGCCGCTGGAAAAGGAATCCAGACGCCGCCCTTGGTCTGCAATTCGCCCACGAGGCGACCGCCCTCCGTCGCCACAAGGGCGCGGGCGCCGGACTGAACCAAGCCGTCAGCAATATCGACGGTGGTGCGCTCCGCCCCGCCCGCCTCGAGCTCTGGCACGATCTGCAGGATGGTCCGCCCCTCCAGCGGGTGAACATGGGAGGACGGAAAAGCCATCCCTCCGCCGGGTCGCGATGAAAAACTCACGGAAGTAAGAGCCTTCTCAAAAGAATCGTCTACAACGCTTGCTTCAAAGCAGTTGAGGATGAGTTAAGTATGCCGCAAAGCGTTACGGCCGGCCAAGGGGCGCAGGCCCGTTCCATCGCCGTGCTCTCCCGTGAGGGGAAAGGCCCACCGGTCGTGTGGCTCGGCGGCTTCAAGTCGGACATGCGGGCCACGAAGGCCACGGCCCTCGACGAATGGGCCCAACAGTCCGGCCGCGCCTTCGTTCGCTTCGATTACAGCGGTCACGGCGAATCGGGAGGAGCCTTCGAGGACGGCACGATCTCCCGCTGGCTGGAAGATGCGCTGACCGTTATCGAACACTGCGTCACGGAAAATCCAGTCTTCGTCGGATCGTCCATGGGGGGCTGGATCAGCCTCCTGGCGGCGCGGCGCCTTATGGAGAGGCGGCCCGGGATTGCGCCTGCGGGGATCGTCCTCATCGCACCTGCCGTGGACATGACCGAGCGGCTGATGTGGGACCGCTTTCCGGAAGACCTGAAGCGCGTTGTGGAGGAGACCGGGGTCTATCGGCGGCCGTCGGCCTATTCCGAGGAGCCCTATCCGATCACCAAGGCGCTGATCGAGGATGGCCGGAGCCATCTCCTCCTCGGGCAGCCGATCCTGACCGGCTGCCCAGTGCACATTCTCCAGGGGATGGAGGATCCTGACGTGCCTTGGAGCCATGCGCTCCAGCTTGTGGAACACCTGCCGGGAGACAGCGTGTCGCTGACCCTGATCAAGGACGGCGACCACCGGCTCTCCCGGCCCGAGGACATCGAGCGGCTGATCGCAGCCGTCGAGGCGATTGCCTAACGATGACGAGCCTTAATGCAGGCTCACCGTCGTCAGGTCATGCGCCCAGGCATTGGCCAGAGCGGCGTCATGGTTGTCGGTGAGCAGGATCGGCTCGCCGCTGGCGGACAGAAGGGCGAACAGCCGCATGCCGGGCTGGAGCTTGGGAGCCTGCGGGAACAGCCGGGCGACCTCGTCGGACTCGATCTGCTTCACATAGGCCATCTGGCCTAAGCCCAGGGCAGCCAGTTCGGCAACGTCCAGGGCCGGCGTGTCGTAATGCTTGATATCGAAGTTCATGGACATCTCCTTGTCACGCGGATGCCGTCACACCTTGTCCGAGGCGATGATGTTGATCTTCCGGACGATCCGCTCCGGCTCAGGCCGGACGAGATCGATCGACAACAGGCCATTGGACAGGTCTGCGCCCAAAACCTCCATGCCGTCGACAAGGAGGAAGGTGCGCTGGAACTGACGGGCGGCAATGCCGCGATGAAGGAAGTGCCTTGTCTTGTCGTCGGACTGGCGCCCCCTGATGACGAGCTGGCTTTCCTCCAAGGTCACCTCGAGCTGATCCTGGGTGAAACCAGCAACGGCAAGGGTGATGCGGAGGCGCTCGGGAGCGTGTTCGCTGCGCGCCAAACGCTCGATGTTATAGGGCGGGTAACCGTCCCCTGCCGCCTTTGCGACCCGATCGAGCGCCTGCTCGATCTCGTCGAAGCCTAACAGAAACGGGTGCCCGAAGGGCGATTGACGCGACATGTTCGAAGCCCAAGGTTTAGAGGCACTTCGGTTGGTTTCGAGCCCGCTCATGCGGCACTCAAGTGGCTCAAGAACGAGCCGCTGTCAGGAATATGGATATGGCATGAGGCCCTATCAAGACCCCCGCCAAGTTGCCTCGGCCAGGGGGCTCCATCAAGGTAAACGGAGCGGGCTAGACCTGCCCGCGCCACCAGGCTACCTGCTCGGCCACGCGCACGGGCGACGTGCCGCCGAAGCTGGTGCGGGATCGAACCGAGTTCTCGACCCCCAGCACATCGTAGATGCCTTGGTGGATGCGGGGCTCGACCATTTGCATGGCTTCGAGCGGCAGTTCCTCGAGGGTGCAGCCCCGCTTCTCGGCCTCGGAGACGATGCGGCCCGTGACGTGGTGCGCGTCGCGGAAGGGGATGTTGAGGCTGCGCACCAGCCAGTCGGCAAGGTCCGTGGCCGTGGAGAAGCCGGCGCCGGCCACAGCCGCCATGCGTTCAGGCACCGGCTCCAGGTCCTGGACCATGCCGGTCATGGCGGCGAGCACGATCTCGATGGTGTCGGCGGCGTCGAAGAGCTGCTCCTTGTCCTCCTGCATGTCCTTGGAATAGGTGAGCGGAAGGCCCTTCATCATGGTGAGCACGGCCACCAGGGAGCCGATGACACGCCCGCTCTTGCCCCTCACCAGCTCGGCCGCGTCGGGATTGCGCTTCTGCGGCATCATGCTGGAGCC
>JALYFY010000220.1 GCA_030777385.1 Pseudomonadota bacterium
GTCGCCAAGGCTCCTATGAGGCCTTATGGCTGCGGTTTGCTGTGGATCACGCCAAGGCCATCCATTGCCCTGGACGCCGCAAAAGAAGATTTTCAAAGCATGTCGAACGTGATCCCTCTCGCTCCGCGCCTGAAGCAAGGACGATCCCCTGCCGTCGAGGTGGAAGAGAGGGCCGCGCTCGCGGCTGACCTGATCGAGCTGATCGACCGGGTGAGAGATTTGACCGAGCATGTGGCGGGCCTGCCCGGTTCTGCCCTGCAGATCCAGCAGACGGCGCAGCAGTTGCTGGATGCCGGCACGGCTCTGGAGCGCGCCGTCGACTCGCTGACCGAAGGCGGCGAGTGGGTGCCGTTCTAGAGCGTCAAACCCAAAGGCATACTCCGCCTTTGGGCTCGAAACTTCCCTGAAGCGCTAGGTGTCATTAGCTCCGGCCTATTTCAGCGCCTGCATCCGCTCTCCGGCTTGCGGAATGCCAAGGGCTTGGGCTTGTGCATAGAACTCCCGCGCCTTGGTCACGTCGCCGCGGATTCCCATGGCACCCAGTCTGGAGAGGATGTTCGGATCGAACGTCTCCGCGAGAAGGAAGGCCGCGCGTGCATTGCCGCTTGCCAGGGACCTTTCGAGGAGAAGCCGGGCTCCGCTGACATCTCCTTTGCGAAAGAGTTCATCCGCCCGGACCATGAGCCGGTCATCTGCCTTAGGGGTGGGAGCCGGCGGATCGACTTTCACGGCCGTGCTCGGCGCTTCCGCCTTTGGCGGATCCATAGCGCTCATGGTGCTCGGCAGAGGTTGGATGGCTTCGGGCAGTGCAGCAATCATGACCGGGCCAGGCTCCCGCCGGGGCAGCGCCGACGTTACCTCCTGCGGAGCTGGTCTGACCTCCGCAGGTGACGGCTTGGCCTCTGGCGGCGGCAAAGCTTGCGTCTCGGGGTTCGGTGCAGGGCTCAAAGGAGCCTCCGTTCCTGAGGAGGCAAGCCGGATCACCAGGGGCGTGGCGCTCGATCGGTGCGGCTCCTGAAGCGTGCGCAGCGCCTCGTTGGTATCGGCAAGCTCCTGGGAAAGGGCATCGCCTTTCATCTGCGCTCTCGCCAGGGCCTTCTCCAGTTCGGCAACACGCTGCGACTCCGAGGCTGTCACCTCGTCCTTGAAGGCCTGCAGGGCACGCAGTTCCCTCTGGACGCCCGCAAGCTCGCGGGTTGCACGGTCGTTTTGCTCCCGCTCCTGCCGCAGGAGAGCCTCCAGGGCGGAGGCATTCGAGGGAGATGCGGCCTCGTCTTGCCGCTTGACGCCCTGCAGCGCGCGGAGCTCCTCCTGCAGGGTCGCGAGTTCGCGCATGGCGGCCTCACGCCGCTCCTGCTCCTGCTGAAAGGCCTTCTGAAGCTCGGATGCTTTGAAGGTCTGCGACGCGGTTTCCGTCTCGAGGCGCGCTGTCAGGGCGTTATGCTCCTGCATGAGCCCTGTAAGCGTTTGGGAGAGCATGCTGCCGTAGGACTGCTCCTGCTCCAGTGCCTGCTGCAGCTCGGCCACATTGGCTGTGGTCGGCACCCCAGGCGCGCTGCACGCTGCAGCCGTGACTGCGTCGCTCGCAGGTACCGGCACGGCAGGAGCATCGCCCTGGATCCCGAGATCCTGCAGGGCTTTGAGCAGACCCGGATCGCGCAGGTGGTCAGCAAGGACGATTGCAAGAGTCCCCACCTCGATGGCCGTGTTGAGACTGTTCTCTGCCGCTTTCAGATCGCCCTTCCGGATAGAGGACTCAAGGGCGGTTGCAAGCCGCTTTCGGTCGTCCGACGTCAGGAGGAGCGGCAGAAGCTTCAGAAGCTCGTCCGTCCCTGTGGCCATGACGGAGGCGCCGTCATTTGCCGGTGCCTTGGAGGGGATCTTAAGGCTGTCTTGAGCCGATGCGGGTCCGAGAAGCGAGACGGCGAGGAAAGTGGTGGCCAGCAGCTCGGTGGTCAAATGCTTCAATAGAAATCTATTTCGCCCAATCATTTCGGACCTCCTTTGTTGGCTGCCAAAGGCTTATGAAAAGCCCTTGGCTTCGGTCCTGTGTGGGATGTTTTCAATCCTGCCGGGTAACGCGCCGGGGCGCCCTCTGCCGGTCGTTTTGCCATGCCAGAAATTCCCGGAAGAGAACCTCGCGCTGCTCCGCCGAGACATTGAGGCCTCTGGTGCTCATGAAGGTCTCGAAGCTCTGGACCTGGGCCGAGGGTTTGCTGGCGGTCGCCGCCCGATCGAGCCAATCCTGCGCAGGTTTCACGCGCTCCCAGCCAGGCACGTCCGCGGCAAGATTGACCTCTTTCCACTTGGGGTGCCGGCCAGGCTGCAGGAATTCGTCGAAGCGGGAGAAGAACGCATCCACGAAGCGCCTGACGCGATTGAACCGGTCGGAGTTCTCGGGCCAGTTGAACACGGCAAGCAGGCTGCCGACCGCCAGGGTTTCGACGGCTTTGTCCTTGTCCACGAGTTGAGGGTAATCGGCATCCGCAAAGCGAGCCGGGAAGTAGCTCTCGGCAATCTCGCCCTCGAAGGGGATCGGGAGCAGATGGAAGCGTCCCTCCGTCTGGAACTCCGCAATGGCGCGAACCGGACGCCCGGCGACGTAGACGGCGGCTTGGATCTCTCCGGACTTGAGCCGCGCATAGGACGAGGCCTGGTCGAAGGTTGTCATCTCGGGCTTGACGCCCAGCTTCTCGAAGATCAGGCGCGAGGTCAGGTTGGTGCCGCTGCCGGCCTTGTCGATGTTGACCTTCTTGCCGTCGAGCTGCCGAATATCCGTGATGCTGCGGTCTGCGATAATGTGAACCTCTTCGTTGTAGAGGCGGGTGATGTACCGCAGGCGACGGACGGCATCGGCTTGGAGGTTCTCCGCCTGCATCTGCTCGCGGGCATCCATCTGGACGATCCCGATATCGACGCCACGCAGGAACATGATATCCCGCAGGTTCTGCAGCGAGCCGCGGCCGATCATCGGCAGCACACGCAGGTCTTCACCGTCGAGCACATTGGCGAGATCCGCTGCGATCCGGATATAGGTGCCGTCCGCTCCGCCCGAGATTACGCCCAGGGTGCCGGAATTGGCGCGGGAGGGATTGAAGGCAGGCGCCGTCTGAGACGAGGCACCAACCGTGCCGGATAAAAGAGCGGCTGCGACAACGGCGGCTTGGAGCGAGAAATAGCTTAGTAATCGGTGAACTGAGGAGAAACCGTAAACTCGACCCGACATTCGTTGCCCTCCCTGGGCTGGCCTTGCGGCTGCTTGTCGATTCGATCGTTTCGTCTTCGCTGCTTATGGATTTGAGAAAGAAGTCTCAGAAATACTAAAACGAAACGAAAGAGCGGTCATCCTATGCCCCTGAACCTCATGGTCAATTAAGCTTTTACGAGTAGGTAATACTCAAGAAGTGCTAGCGAATACTCATAAAGGGATAGAAATTATCTTTATATTCCTTGAAGGAGTGGAATGTCTCATGCCTGCGACATTGCGTCTGCAGGCAGCAGTCGATGTTTCTAGGAGCGGACTTTGGAAATTTCTTAAGCCGTAACCCCTCCTTTAACGGTCCGTTAACCATAAGCGGTCGAAATCAGAGGGAATTAAAGGAATCTGAACTCCCGTGACCATTGCCGTTCGAAATCGTCCGTCTCTTCGCTTCCGCGGCAGGTCCTTCATGGCCCTGGTTCTCGCGCCCGAAGTGCCGCTGAGGGACTGGCTCGAGGATCTCGATGCCGTCTCCGAGCGCTCACCCGGATTTTTCACCGGGCGTCCCATCATTGCCGACGTATCCTCCCTGAAGCCGTCGAAATCCGAGCTGAAGTTCCTGCTGGCGGCCTTCAAGATGCGCAATATCCGCGTCATCGGGCTCGAGGGCGCTGCGCCGGAGAACGTCGATGCCGACATGCCGCCGCAGATCAG
>JALYFY010000221.1 GCA_030777385.1 Pseudomonadota bacterium
CGTTGAGGCCGTGGGCAAAGAGAAGGGCGGCGCCCTGCTTCATGTTGTCTTGAAGATCGTTGCGGTAGATGTCCGCCTGCAGCTCGTCCGGGGTCAGCATCATGACCACATCGGCCCACTTGGCGGCTTCGGCCACTTCCATGACCTTGATGCCAGCCTTCTCGGCCTTGGCCGCGGAGGGGGAGCCCTTGCGGAGGGCCACCACGATGTCCTTCACGCCGGAATCGCGCAGGTTCAGCGTATGGGCATGACCTTGGCTGCCATAGCCGACGATGGCGACCTTCTTGCCCTTGATCAGATTGATGTCTGCGTCGCGATCGTAATAGACACGCATGGTCCTCAAGTCCCTTATGTCGAAGGGGGCATTCCCCCGGTCTTCGTTGTGCTGCACGGGCCCATTCTAGCCTGCGCAACAATTGTTTTGTCCGGCGCCGCTTTTAGCGAATAAAACTGCGCTGACAAGGTGCTGTTTGTAGCAAAACTGCGACCCTTGCCTGCGCTGAGCGCAAGGCACCGGCTGCCTTTACCAGCAAACGATCCGAACCTGGAGAGTTCAAAAGGCTCTCCAACGCTCTAGATTGGTGTTCCTGTCTCTCCAGCGAAAAGGAGGAAGCCGCATGCAGCGCCTCTCCACTCCCGATGAAGTCATCAATTTCTGGCGCGAGGCCGGACCGGAGAAGTGGTTTGCGAAGGATGAAGCCTTCGACCAAGCCTGCCGTGACCGTTTCCTGCCCACCTATGAGGCCGCTGCGAGAGGCGATCTCAACGAGTGGGAGCTCACCCCGGAGGGTGCGCTCGCCGTCATTCTCCTCCTCGACCAATTCCCCCGGAATATGTTCCGGGGAAAGCGCGAGACCTATAAAGCCGATCCGGTAGCCCTCATGGCGGCCGACCGTGCCATAGAGCGCGGTTTCGACCACAAGGTGGAATCTCAGTTCCGCCGATTCTTCTACCTGCCTTTCATGCACTCTGAGTCCTTGGCGGACCAGGAGCGCTCGGTGGCCTTGAACGAAGCTCTTGGGGAAGAGGACTCCGTAAAATATGCGCACCACCACCACGACATCGTCGCCCGCTTCGGCCGCTTCCCTCACCGCAACGCCATCCTGGGCCGCGAGACGACGCCGGACGAGGAAGCGTTTCTGGCGCAGGACAGCTTCAGGGGCTAGGAGCCTCCTATCCCTTCCGCGCCGCGCGCCATGGCGGCAACCCCGGTGCGGGAGACCTCGACAAGCCCAACCGCCGTCATCAGCTTGATGAAGCGCTCGACCTCATCGGTCGTGCCGGTGAGCTCGTAAACGAAGGATGTGAGTGTCGCATCGAGCGTCCGCGCCCCGAAAGCCGAGGCGAGGCGCATGGCCTCCACGCGATGGTCGCCTTTGCCGACAACCTTCACCAGGCACAGCTCGCGCTCGACAGCTTCGCCGGTGAGCGTGAGATCGACCACCCGGTGCACCGGCACGAGACGTTCGAGCTGGCTCTTGATCTGCTGGATGATGCTGTCCGTGCCCGTGGTAACGATGGTGATGCGCGAGATATGCGCCTCATGCTCGGTCTCGGTGACGGTCAGGCTTTCGATGTTGTAGCCGCGGCCCGAGAACAGGCCGGCGATGCGAGCAAGAACGCCGGGCTCGTTGTCGACCACAATGGCGAGCGTGTGCCGGTTGGAGGGCTCGACCCGGGTTGCGTCGGGATAATGGGTTTTCATCTGGAGCATGGTGTTGGCTTTCCGGCTTCTCTCTGGTCTCAGGCCGCCTTGCGATAGTTCTCAATAGCTTCTTCGTCCACCTCGTCAGCCCCGACGATCCACTCCTCGGTCATGGCGGCGGAGCGCCATTCCTGGAATGCCGGCAGGCAGAGGATCGCATCCACATAAGTGCGCGCCGTGGCATCGAGGGCAATGGAGTAGGTGTCGAGACGCGTCGCAAGCGGCGCATACATGGCATCGGCCGCAGAGAACCCGCCGAACAGGAACGGGCCGCCGCTAGCACCGGCGAGTTCACGCGCCTGACGCACGATCTCGCTGAAGCGGGCTACGTCGCGGGCAACAGCCTCACCCCTATCTTTCTGCGCGTATTTCTTGCCGAGATTCATGGGGCATGCGGAGCGCAGAGCCGAAAAGCCTGCATGCATTTCGGCCGCCACCGAGCGCGCCATGGCGCGAGCCTTGCGATCTTCAGGCCATATGGGAGCCCCGTAAGCCTCCCCCACATATTCCATGATGGAGATGCTCTCCCACACGGTCACATCGCCATCGATCAGGATCGGCACCTTGCCGGCAGGCGAGTGCTGCAGAACCCTTGCCTTCGTGTCCGGCAGATCGAGCGGGATCGTGATCTCGTCGAACGCGACCCCGAACTGCTTCATCAGCAGCCAGGGGCGCAACGACCAGGAGGAGTAGGTTTTATTGGCGATGACAAGGGTTGGCATGGCTCACAATTTCCGCATCAAACCAGCATCTTGCCCTTCTCGTCGATCACCGAGCCGATGTCGGACCCGGTCTCGCCGAGATAATCGTTGAGCAGCATCTCATTATGCGCCTTGCCCGACGGGATCATCGGGAAGCAGTTCTCTTGCTTGTCGACGAGGCAGTCGAAGATAACAGGGCGGTTCACGTTGATCATCTCCAGGATCTTCGCATCGAGATCGCCGGGCTTGTCGCAACGGATGCCGACGCCGCCATAGGCTTCGGCAAGCTTCACGAAATCCGGCAGGGATTCGGAATAGCTCTGCGAATAGCGGCCGCCGTGCAGCAGCTCCTGCCACTGGCGCACCATGCCCATATATTCGTTGTTGAGGATGAACACCTTGATCGGCAGGTTGTACTGCAAGGCGGTCGACATTTCCTGCAGCATCATCTGGATCGAGGCTTCGCCCGCGATGTCGATCACGAGCGCATCCGGATGCGCCAGCTGCGCACCCACGGCGGCGGGCAGGCCATAGCCCATAGTGCCGTGACCACCGGACGTCATCCAGCGGTTCGGCTCCTCGAACTTGAAATACTGGGCTGCCCACATCTGGTGCTGCCCCACCTCGGTCGAGATATAGGTCTCGCGATCCTTGGTGAGTTCGTAGAGGCGCTGCAGCGCGTATTGCGGCTTGATGGTCTCCGTGGAGTTGCGATAGCCGAGGCAGTTGCGGGAGCGCCAGCCTGCGATCTTTCCCCACCAGTCCTTGAGAGCAACCTTGTCGGATTGCTGGGCGCTTTGCCGCCACAGGCGCACCATGTCCTCCAGCACGTGGGCGCAGTCGCCGACGATCGGGATGTCCACCTTCACGGTTTTGTTGATCGAGGAGGGATCGATGTCCACATGGATGCGCTTGGAGAAAGGCGAGAAGGCATCGAGCCGTCCGGTGATGCGGTCGTCGAAGCGCGCGCCGATATTGATCATCACGTCGCATTCATGCATCGCCAGATTAGCCTCGTAGGTGCCGTGCATCCCGAGCATGCCGAGGAACTGCTTGT
>JALYFY010000222.1 GCA_030777385.1 Pseudomonadota bacterium
TTCGCGTAGCGCTGATCGGCGCTGGCAAGTTCGGCTCCATGTTCCTCGCCCAGGTGCCGACCATCACCGGGCTCGAGGTGGTGGTGATCGCGGATCTCGACCCTGACCGGGCGCGGGAGGCCTGCCGCACAGTGGGCTGGGACGAGGCGCGGATCTCCGGCACCCGCTTTGTCGCCGACGGGCTTGAGGCCTGCCAGGGTGACGGCATCGAAGTGGTAATCGAGGCAACCGGCCACCCAGAGGCAGGAATCCGCCATGCGCTCGCGGCCATTAAGGCCGGGCGGCACATGGTCATGGTCAACGTGGAGGCGGATGTGCTGGCGGGGCCGCTGCTGGCCGAGAGGGCGAGAGAGCGTGGTGTCGTCTACTCCATGGCCTATGGCGATCAGCCGGCTCTGGTTGCTGAAATGGTCGACTGGGCCCGCGCGGCTGGGTTCACGGTCGCGGCGGCCGGCAAGGGCACCAAGTACCTGCCGCACTATCACGCCGTCACGCCGGACGACGTCTGGACGCATTACGGCCTCACGCCCGAACAGGCGAAGGCCGGGGGTATGAACCCGCAGATGTTCAACTCGTTTCTGGACGGCACCAAGTCGGCCATCGAGATGGCAGCCATCGCCAATGCATGCGATCTCGATGTGCCGGGGGAGGGCCTGCGCTTCCCGCCCTGCGGCGTCGACGACCTTGCCCATGTGCTGCGCCCGAAGAGCGTCGGCGGCCAGCTCGACCGCGACGGGATGGTGGAGGTGGTCTCCTCCCTTGAGCGGGACGGACGTCCGGTGTTCCGGGACCTGCGCTGGGGCGTCTACGTGGTGCTCAAAGCCCCCAACGACTACGCCGCCGCCTGCTTCAGGCAATACGGCCTGCCGACGGACTCAACCGGCCGCTATGCGGCCATGTACAAGCCGTTCCACCTGATCGGGCTGGAGCTGTCGATCTCGGTGCTGAGCGCGGCCCTGCGCGAGGAGCCGACCGGCTCGACCCGCTCTTGGCGCGGTGATGCGGTGGCGGTCGCCAAGCGCGACCTCAAGGCGGGTGAGATGCTCGATGGGGAGGGCGGCTACACGGTCTACGGCCGCCTCGCGCCGGCCGCTCGCAGCAAAGCCAACCGCATGCTGCCGATCGGGCTGGCGCATGGGATCCGCCTGATCCGCGACGTAGCCGCGGGCGCAGTCGTGACGGAGGACGCCGTGGCGCTGGATGCCGAACGGCTCGCCGTCCGGGTGCGCCGGGAAATGGTCAGTCGCTTCGCCGCAGGATAGATCTCAGGTAACACCTAGTAGGGAGGCCTCCATGACAGCAATCAGCTTCGATCATTGTGTCATCCACGTCAGCGATTGGGATCGTTCGATTGCCTTCTACCGGGATGTGCTCGGAGCCGATGTAGTCCCCTATGGCCGGGGAGCGATGTTCCGGTTTGGCCCGGTCCAACTCAACACCCACGGTCCTGACCAGATCGGCACACCACGGGCACGTCTACCTGTTATGCCTGGCGGCAGTGACATCTGCTTTGAGTGGCATGGGCCAATCGAAGATGCGATCCGTCACCTTGAGAAGCATGGCGTTCCGGTGGAACTCGGCCCTGTTGAGCGGCCCGGCGCCCGTGGTCAGGGGCAGAGCGTGTACTTCCGCGACCCGGATGGTTCGCTTCTGGAGTTCATCACATATGGTCGGGAGTAGCCTGTCGCAGATACCCAAGTCGGTCAACTCGGCGGTTTATGCGCGACCACTTACAGGTGCGCCGGGTCTCGACCTGCTCTCTCCTCTCCTGCGGCCTCGAATGCCCATCAGATCTTTTACTGCCTCCGGCTCAGTCGGTGTGCTGCGCTGAGGCCCTTTTGGTGACGGGCAGGTGAGGACGAGCCTGCGGCATGCGGACCATGCCGCAGGCCTGTCATACAAACCGAACCGAAACCTCACCGAGCGTACCGAGGCTGGCGAAAACCTCATCCCCACGCTCGACCGCAAGCGGGATCATGCAGGTCCCGGTCGTGACCACCTGCCCGGCCTTCAGTGTGATACCAAGCTGTGACAGCTCGTTCGCGAGCCAGGTCAAGGCAAGGCGGGGGTCGCCAAGCACGTTAGCGCCCTTGCCTTGCTGCTCGGGTCTGCCGGACACACGACCCACGGCGGTATGGTCGGCGAGATCCATCGTACGCCAATCCACAGTCGCTTCAGGGCCGAGCACGAACAGGTGTGCACAGGCGTTGTCGGCAATGAGCTGCGGCGCCCCAACGACGGCAAAGTCCTCGAAACGCGAATCTGGAATCTCGATGGCCGGATGGAGTGTCTCGACCGTAGAGAGCACTTCATTGGTCTCGTAGACCGTCCTGCGCGGTGGCAGGTCCTGCCCCATGCGGAACGCAAACTCAACCTCGGCGACCCGCATGTGGTTGGCTCCAAGCGGAGCGGCTGCGCCATCCCTGAGAACGCGTTCCGCCAGGATGCGGCCAGCCATCGGGCCGTCCACGCCAATGTGCGCCTGTCCGGCCCGGCTGGTTGCGGCGATCTTCCAGCCGAACACTGGCGCGGCGCTCTGCTCTTCCAGATGAGCCTGGATGGCATAGCCTTCAGCCCGGGTCGTCGGCCTCAGATAAGACGGCAGCGCGACCAAGCGGCGGCCGTTCTGCCAGTGATCGAACAGCAGGGCGGAGGCTGCCCGGGTCTGATCGGGTTCGAGCATTGCAACCTCCCTCAGGGCACGAGCAGGAGCGGCCCCGGCGCCCGTCGGGATTCGAGCTCCTCGTGCGCGGCCGCTGCTTGGGCGAGCGGAAAAGCTTTCCCGGGCTCGGCAGTCAAGACGCCCTGGGACAGGGCGTCGAAGAGCGCGGCGGCCATGGCCTCGAGCCTCTCACGGTGCGCCACATAGTGAAACACCATGGGCCTCGACAAGCGGTTTGATCCCTTGGATAGCCGGGAGACCTCGAAAGGTTCGACACCGCCCGACGATTGACCGAAGTTGACCAGGTGACCGAAGGTGGCAAGCGACTCCAGCGAACCCTGGAAGGTGTCCTTGCCGACGGAGTCGTAGACCACGTTGACGCCCTGCCCATCGGTGATCTCGCGCACCCGCTCGACGAAGTTCTCCTGGCGGTACAGGATCACATGCTGGCAGCCGGCCTGACGCGCCAGCTCAGCCTTTTCCTCGCTGCCCACCGTCCCGATCACCGTCGCGCCGAGATGAGCCGCCCATTGGCACAGGAGGCGACCGACACCCCCGGCGGCGGCCTGCACGAGGATATGGTCGCCTGGTTGCACCCGGTGCACCTGGCGCAGCAGCATCTCGGCAGTCAGCCCCTTGAGGAGCACGGTCGCGGCCAGGTGCTCGGCGATTCCCGACGGGAGGCGCACGGCCAGGTCTGCCGGCAGTAGGCGGTCCGAAGTGTAAGCACCATAGCGCGCGGTGACGTAGGCAATGCGATCACCGACGACAAATCCCTGCACGCCCTCCCCCACCTCCTCGACGATGCCTGCGGCCTCGATGCCAGGGATGCCAGGCAGCGGCAGCGTCTGGTAGAGACCGGACCTGACGTAGATGTCGTGGAAATTCACCCCCACGGCTGTCTGCCGGACGCGCAGTTCGCAGGGACTTAGACGACCGACCTCGACGCTCTGAGGCCGCAGGACCTGCGGGCCGCCCGTCTCGTGCAGGACAATGGCTTCAGCCATGGCGTTTCATCCTTCCCTCTGCGGGCATCAGGGCCCAGCCGTTCGAAGATCGCCCCGCGAAACAGGGCTGTCTGTTGCCTGATGGAACATGGCCCAGATGATGTCCCATGGAAACTCTGCCGGCTCGGCTTTACCGAGGTTCGCTGGAACAGCCTGCCTGGAGGTGGAACCTTGACCGTTCTCAGCCGTCATCCTTGTGCAGCGCCTCAACCCAGACCTGAACACCACCCGGAGGCTGACCGATGCTTAGAGCCATTTCATCCGTGATCGCATTGCTCGGCGGCATCGTTCTTTCCGCCCCTGCGGTGGCTGAAGTGTTGATCGTGGTCGACAAGACGACTCAGCGCATGACTGTGTCCGTTGATGGGCAGCAGCGCTATTCCTGGCCCGTGTCAACGGGCACTGCCGATTATTCGACGCCGGTCGGAACGTTCGCACCATCACGGCTGGCCAAGATGCATTACTCACGGGAGTGGGACAACGCCCCCATGCCGCACTCGATCTTCTTCACCG
>JALYFY010000223.1 GCA_030777385.1 Pseudomonadota bacterium
GAAACCCGTCGTTCCGAGGGGCGCCAGGGAGCAGGCCAGCCGCAGCATGGCATCGCGAAGGCTAACTGGGAGGCCGCAGAATGAACAGCGAACCCATCCTTTCCGTCAGGAAGCTGGAAAAGCGCTACGGCAGCTTCATCGGCTGCACCGACGTCTCCTTAGATGTCTGGCCGGGTGAGGTTGTCGCGATCGTCGGTGAGTCCGGTTCCGGCAAAACGACCCTGCTCAACTGCATTTCCACTCGCCTGGAGCGAAGCACTGGTGAGATGCGGTACCGGATGCGCGACGGGCGGTTCCCGGATCTCGCGGAACTGAGCGAAGCCGAACTCCGCTTCCTCATGCGGACGGACTGGGGGTTCGTGCACCAGAACCCGGCAGACGGTTTACGAATGCGCGTATCGGCTGGCGCTAACGTCGGTGAACGGCTGATGGCGATTGGCGACCGCAACTATGGCGGGATCCGGCGTCGGGCGACCGACTGGTTGGAACGCGTCGAGATTGCGTCCACTCGTATCGACGACACGCCTGTGTCCTTCTCGGGCGGCATGCGGCAGCGTCTGCAGATTGCGCGCAATCTTGTTACTCACCCCCGCTTGATCTTCATGGATGAGCCAACCGGCGGCCTCGACGTATCGGTCCAGGCGCGTGTTCTCGACCTCCTGCGGATGCTGGTCTCGGACCTCAGTCTGTCAGTGATCATCGTCACTCATGATCTGGGCGTCGCCCGGCTCCTGTCGCAGCGCATGATCGTCATGAAGAGCGGACGGATAGTCGAGCAGGGACTGACCGATCGCGTGATGGACGATCCAAGCCATCCCTACACCCAGCTTCTCGTCGCATCGATCCTGGAGAACTGAGATGGCGCCCGACAATCAACCTGCTATGACCGGCGTCCCGCTGCTTTCAGTCGAGGATGTATCCAAATCATTCACGATCCACCTTCGCGGCGGTATCCGTCTTCCTGTCGTGGCCAATGTCACGTTTGATGTTTCTGGCGGCGAATGCCTTGTGCTGGGCGGCCCGTCAGGCATCGGCAAATCATCCATCCTGCGCATGATCTTCGGCAATTACGCCGTCGATACCGGCCGAATCCTTGTGCGGGACCGTAGCACCGGAGACGTCGCAGACATCGCATTCGGCGATCCGCGCCTAGTCCTCAGTCTCCGGCGCGATCATATCGGCTATGTCAGCCAATTCCTCCGGGCGATCCCGCGGGTTTCGGCCCTCGATGTCGTGTCTGAGCCGCTTCTCGCGCGTGGCGTCGAGCGCAAGCTAGCGTCAAATCGCGCCGCCGCCATGCTCGAGCGGCTCAATCTGCCATCGGCCCTCTTCGAACTCCCTCCGGCAACGTTCTCTGGTGGTGAGAAGCAACGGGTGAACATCGCCCGTGGTTTCATGATCGATCACCCAATCCTTCTGCTCGACGAGCCGACAGCGTCGCTTGACGAGACCAACCGGGATATCGTCATCGGCATGATCCGGGAGAAGCTAGCCGCAGGAACAGCCATCCTCGGGATCTTCCACGACATTCCGGTTCGCGAGGCGGTTGCAACGAAGATCATCGACGTTGCTGCGTTCTCGACGCGGGAGGCTGCGTGATGCCCAAGCTCGACGAATATAAGCCGCTTATTCACGCGACAGCCGATGTCGAGCAGTGCACGCTCGGACGCTTCGTCGAGATCGAAGCACGTTCGCGCGTGAGCGAGACGGAGCTGGGAGACTACTCTTACGTCATGCAGGATTGCGCGATCTGGTGCGCTGAAATAGGCAAATTTGCCAACATTGCTGCTGCCGTGCGAATCAATGCCACCAATCATCCCATCTGGCGCGCCACGCTGCATCACTTCACCTATCGTGCAGGCGACTATTTTGAGGGCGTAGAAAACGAAGAGGAGTTCTTCAACTGGCGCCGCTCCCAGCAGGTTACGATCGGCCATGATGTCTGGATCGGCCATGGAGCAACGATCCTACCCGGCGTCACTATCGGCAATGGTGCTGTTGTTGGGGCAGGAGCCGTCGTCTCACGCGATGTCGCACCCTACACCATCGTCGGTGGTGTCCCCGCCCGCCTCATCCGAGAGCGGTTCACCCCTGATATCGGACGGCGAATGGATCGTCTGGCATGGTGGGATTGGCCGCATGACAAGCTTTTCTCAGCGCTGGGAGATTTCCGCAGGCTTGCTGCGGAGGCTTTTGTCGAGCGTTATGAGGCGCTGACTTCAAACGTTCATCGAACTGACATCGAACCGTCGCCATCAAGTTATTCTGGGTCGGTAGGTTTGGATGAACGGGGATGATGCAGATGATAGCGATCAGCGTTTCTAACCTCTCGAAGCGTTACGGAAAAACCCGGGCGCTCGATAACGTCAGCATCGACGTCCAGCGCGGCGAGATGGTCGCTCTCATCGGTGCATCGGGTTCCGGCAAGAGCACACTCATCCGTCATATCGCCGGGCTCGAGGCCGGCGATGATGAGACGGGGAAGGTCGTGGTTCTCGGACAGGTGTCGCAGACGGCGGGACGGTTGATGCGCGGGCGCCCCGCCGGCCGTGTGGCAGTCATCTTCCAGCAATTCAATCTGGTTGGTCGCCTCTCCGTCCTGACCAATGTGCTCATTGGCAATTTGGGCCGGGTCCCCCGCTGGCGCGGCACGCTCGGCCTGTTCAGCCGCTCAGAGAAGGAGAAGGCTGAGAATGCCCTGGCTCGCGTCGGGATCGCCCACGTGGCAACCCAGCGCTCGTCAACCCTTTCTGGCGGCCAGCAACAGCGTGCTGCCATCGCGCGCACTCTGGTGCAGGAAGCTGAAATCCTGATCGCCGATGAGCCGATTTCCGCGCTCGACCCGTCATCGGCACGGCGCGTGATGGACG
>JALYFY010000224.1 GCA_030777385.1 Pseudomonadota bacterium
CGTCGGTCAGATGGGCCGCGTGCAGCTCGCCCGCCTTGCGCTCGTGGCCGCGCTCGATCTCCGCAAGCCTGGTGAAGAGCTCCCGCATGGACACATCGAGGGTCTGCCCGGCGGCCGTCTCGTAGAAACTCGCCGCCTGCAGTTCCATGACCTCCGCCTCGCGGCGCATCTTGTCGAGATCGAGATGGGGGCTCCACCAGACGGCGCGGCGCTTCAGGAAGCCGCGCACGTCCTCGCGCCGGATCGGGGGCAGGTGCTCCCCGAAGCGGGAGCGGTAGAAGCCGTAGAGGGAGTTGCGGTGCTCGCGCTCTTCCTCGGCCATGCCGTCGAAGATCTCGGCGGAGGCGGGAAAATCGGGCCGGAGGCGATCCGCGAAATGCTGATAGATCCGCGAGTCTTCCTCTTCGCTGGCAATGGCCAGCGCAACGACCTCGCGCTCGGAGAGTTCAGACAGAGACTTCATGGCAAATCCTGTTTAGAAAAATTCTAAACAGGATTTGAGGCTTTTGCCAGCCTTCCCGTCGCGGCAGGAAGGCTTGGACCGATGCTCAGTACTGCGTGCCCGGGATCAGGGTCGAGTAGACCGAGCGGTCGTCGAAATTGAGAGCCGGGCTCCACGAGAAGCGGGCAGAGCGGTTGAGACGGGACAGAATGAACGCGAGAAACATTGGAACACCTTTGGTTGCCCCTGTCTTAGACCTTTGTCTAATGGGGGTCACGCGCCAATTCAGGGCAACAGCTATGCATCGGGTGAATGGCCACGTTTATTTTTCCGTAACCTTGTTGTGATTGCATCGACCGATGTCCGACACCTCGCCGCGCAAGGCATCGCGCCTCCTTTCCTGGGGGCTCCACACCTATTGGCGCTTCTCCCGCGGCATGACCCTCGGGGTCCGCGCCGTGGTGCTCGACGGGCAGAACCAGGTCTTCCTGATCAGGCACACCTATGTGCCGGGCTGGCACCTGCCGGGAGGCGGCGTGGAGACGGGCGAGACGGCGCTCGACGCCCTGGGCCGCGAGCTGCGCGAGGAGGCCTGCATCGCGATGGACGAGGCTCCGGCCTTGGCCGGCGTGTTCTTCAACCGCAAGATCTCCCGGCGCGACCATGTGCTGGTTTATGTCATCCGGCGCTTTACCGTGCTCGAGGCCAAGCGGCCGGATCGGGAGATCGCCGAGGCGGGCTTCTTCCCGCTGGACCGGCTTCCGGAGGAGACCACGTCCGCGACCCGCCGGAGGCTCGCCGAGATCCTCGAAGGGCAGCCCCCTTCCGCCAACTGGTGAGAAGGGTTTGCGCCCGGTTCCCGACGCTGCTATGGCGGAAGGCATTCAAGGAAGCGCCGAGCTCATGAGCATCACCCGGACCCTGCGACGACGACACGGCTGACATCTGTTCCGCCACTTTCATGTCTCCCTCGTCCCGAGTCCGTCCATGACCGAGCTCTCGCTCCAGATCCGCACCGAGCAACCCATCGATTCCGAGGCCATCGAGCGCCTGCACGAGCGCGCCTTCGGCCCGGGCCGCTTTGCCCGCACCGCCTCCCGCCTGCGGGAGGGAGCGCCTCACCTGCTCGACCTGTCCTTCACGGCGATGGTGGGCACGCTTCTCGTCGGCTCGGTCCGCATGACCCCGGTGATGGCGGGCGAGGAGCCTGCCCTGATGCTGGGTCCCCTGACCGTCGAGCCCGCTTTCGAGAGCCGGGGCATCGGCGCGGCGCTGATGAGCCGCTCTCTCGATGCCGCGAGGGCCAAGGGGCACACCCTGGTGCTGCTCGTGGGCGACGAGCCCTATTACAGCCGCTTCGGCTTCAAGCGCATCCCGCCGCAGCAATTGCAGCTTCCCGGCCCCGTCAATCCGGCCCGCTTCCTGGCCCTGGAACTCGTCGAGGGCGCGATGGCGCGCGTGAAAGGGCTGGTGAGCCCTCTCCCGCAGGCAGGCTGATCAGGCCCGGCGCCGCCCCTCGATCAGCCAGGCGGCGAGGGTCGAGCCGATCAGGAGCACCAGGCCCACGAAGCCGAGCGCCATGGGGAAGACCGAGACCCCGCGCACGATGGCGCTGTCGCTGGGCTTGATCCCGATCCAGTCGCCGCCCGAGAAGCGCGTTCCGGAATGCACCGCGAGAAGGCGCGGCACCGTGATGCTCTGGTCGCCTGCCATCGCCACCCGCCGCACCGATCCGCCCGTTGCCTCGGCGATGGGGGCGAGCGCCTCCGTGCTGCTGAACACGTCCATCAGCTCGCGCGGGTTCGCGGGCCCGATGCTTACGAAGGTAATGAGATCGCCCGAGCGAACGGTGTGCAGCCCAAGCTCGCGGCTTGCCACCTGAGCGGTGAACAGCCCGGGGCGCGTCTCGCTGAGCGGGATGCTGCTCTCGGCGCCGCTCGGCGCCACGAGGTTTGCGGGAGGGGTCGTCTCCTGCATGGTCTGCCGCTCGATGCGGATGTCGCGTCCTTGAGCGCTGGCGCGCAGCGCCTCTTCCTCGAGGGCGGGCTCCTTCATGAGCCAGTGGGCAAGCCGGCGCAGGAGGTCGAGGTGGGGACCGCCCTCCTGGTAGCCCCGCGCCCAGAGCCAGGCATGGTCGGACAGCAGGAGCGCCACGCGGCCCTTGTCCTCCCGCCGCAGGACCAGGAGCGGCAGCTCGTTGGCGCCCGACATCAGGGTCGAGCCCGATTGCACCTGCGAGCCGATGATGCGCAGCCACTCGCCCCAGGCCGGGGGCGATTGCTCGGAGCCCGGAAGATCGCGGGTGACCGGGTGCCGGTCGCCCGTGTCGGTGATCTCAGCCTTGTAGGGCTGCTCGACGATGCTGCCGTTGGGCTGGCCGGGGATGATCGGCGCAAGGCGCGTCTGCGCAAGGCTGCCGTAGCTTGCGAATTCCGGCCCCGCCGCCACGAGGATCGCGCCGCCCTCGCGCACATAGCGCACGATGTTCTCGAAATAGCT
>JALYFY010000225.1 GCA_030777385.1 Pseudomonadota bacterium
TATCCGAAGATCGCAGCTGCGCGAGCTCTTGGACTGCCGGTGATCGTCGTGGCGCGTCCGCACAAGCCTTCCGGCGTCGAGGAGGCTGCAACCGCCGAGGCCGCTTTCGAATGGCTGCAGCGCACTCACGGGCGCACCCCGTAAAATCGCGGCGTATAGACGTAGGGCGCCTCGCCCTCAGCCCGTTCGATGAGTCTGGTGGTGCTGGCGCCGATGATCAGAACCGTCGACATGTCGGCCATGGACGCTTCCACTTCGGAGAGCGGCAAAGTCTTGATGCGTTCATCCCGCCGCATGACGGCGCGTGCGATAATGACCGGCGTATCGGGGCTGCGGATCTCGCTGACGATCTTGAGTGCTGCGCCGAGTTGCCAGGGCCGTGCTGACGAGATCGGGTTATAGAGCGCCACCACGAAATCGGCGGCGACCGCTGCCCTGAGCCGCGCCTCGACGACCTCCCAGGGCTTCAGGTTGTCCGACAGCGACATGGCGCAGAAATCGCCGCCGAGGGGTGCACCGGCGCGGGCTGCTGCCGCGAGCATGGCGGTGATGCCGGGCTCGACATGGATATCGAGGCTGCGCCAAGCGGGATCCCCATTCTCGAGCGCTTCGAACACGGCCGCCGCCATGGCAAACACGCCCGGATCGCCACCCGAGACGACGGCGACGCGCCCTCCTTTGGCAGCGAGGTCGAGGGCAAAGCGCGCTCGGTCGATTTCAACGCGGTTGTCAGATGAGTGGCGGCGCTGGCCGGGCTGCTCCGGCACACGCTCGACATAGGGGCCGTAGCCCACGAGATCTGTAGCCGATGCAAGCGCCTCGGACGCAGCCGGCGTCAGATAGCGCGGGTCCCCGGGCCCGAGGCCCACGATGGTCAGGAGGCCTGTCATACGCGCCTTCCTTGGCCGGGCACGATGATGAGGGAGAAGTAAGGTGCATCCTCATCCTCGGGCAGCTCAAGAAGCGGAATGATTCGCTCCTGCGCCATGGTGGCACGCTCCACATAGATGGCGCGCTCCAGAAGACCTGCGGACTCCAAAGCCGCGCGCACCTTCGGCAGGTTGCGTCCGAGCTTCATCACAACGGCGGCATCGGTGCCGGAGAGACGGCGCGTCAGTTCCGCCCCGGGGAGCGTTCCAGGCACAACGGTGAGCACGTCGTCGCCCCAGGTGATCGGCGCGCCCGCATGGGTCCAGGCACCCGACATAGCCGTGACCGCAGGCACTACTTCCGTCGGGACGCGGTCCTTCAAACGCCACCACAGATGCATGAAGGAGCCGTAGAAGAAGGGGTCGCCCTCGCAAAGAACAGCGACGACGTGCCCGGCTTCAACCTCCGCCTGAAGCTGTGCCGCTGCTTCCTCATAGAACGGGTTGAGGGCTGCAGCATAATCCGGGTGATCGGCAGGAATCTCGGTTGTTACCGGATAAACGAGGGCGATCTCTCGCGCCGGATCGGCACCCACGACCGCATCCGCGATGGTGCGAGCATTGCCGCGCCGTCCGCGCTTGCAGAAATGGACGAGCCGGTCGGCCCGCTCGAGCACCTTGCGGGCGCGCACGGTCATATAGTCCGGATCACCGGGGCCGAGCCCTAAGCCGAAGAGGCGGATGCGCTCCTGGGTCATGCCTGCCTCATTCGATCGGGTTCGCGAGCGCATTGACGGCAGCTGCCGCCATGGCGCTGCCACCGCGTCGGCCATGGACGACGAGGTACGGTATGCGCCCATCCCGGGCAAGCGCCTCCTTTGATTCCGCCGCCCCGATGAAGCCTACCGGAATGCCGATAACGGCTGCGGGCTTCGGTGCGCCGGCGTCGAGCATTTCGAGGAGGCGGAAGAGGGCGGTCGGCGCATTGCCAACCACCACGAGCGCACCCTCCAGCCGCTCGCGCCACAGCTCCATGGCCGCAGCCGAGCGGGTGTTGCCAAGGTCGGCCGCAAGGGCTGGAACGCGGGGATCGTCGAGGGTGCAGACCACCTCGTTGCTGGCCGGCAGCCGCGCGCGGGTGATGCCGTTTGCCACCATCTTGGCATCGCACAGGATCGGTGCACCCCTTCGAAGTGCCGCCTCCGCAGCTTCGGCGAAGTCAGTCGAGAGATCGACATCCTTCGGCAGGTCGGTCATGCCGCAAGCGTGGATCATGCGCACGACCACGCGCTCGGCTGTGCCGGAAAAGCGCGTGAGATCCGCCTCGGCTCTGATGATCGAGAACGAGCGGCGATAGATCTCCGCACCCTCGCGGATATAGTCGTGACGCGCGCTCACCGGGTAGTCTCCTGAAAAGCGCGGTGCAGATCGCTCAAAGTTTTCACGGGCAATAAACGGGTCATGATTTCGTCGACGGAGAGGTGAAGGAAAGCGGCATCGCGGGTGGAGCCCCCGAGAACGGCGTCATAGGAGCCGTCGTCACGGCCCATCAATGTGAGATCCGCCTTGCCCGGATGCGCGCAGCCTTTGGGGCAGCCGGAGACGTGAAGGGTAACGCCCTGTGCCAGAAGACCTTCTGCAGCCCCAGCAATCCGCAGGGCATCGTCTGGCGCTGACGTCAAAGCGCCCCCGCAGGCGGGCCTGCCAGGGCAGGCAATGAGCGACAGGCGCGGATCATCTGGGCTCACGATGAAGCCGGATCTGCGTGCCTCATTGAGCACGAGCGCAGCGTCTTCTCCTGAGAGCACCGGCAGCAGGATGCCACGGGTGAAGGAGAGGCGGATCTCGCCTCTGCCGAAGCGTTCGCTCCACCCGGCGGCCTGAGCGAGTTGATCCGCGCTGCAGCGGCCGAACGGGAGCGCGAGCAGGATGGCGTGCTCAGCTCCAAGATCGATCAAGCCTGCTTGCAAAGCCGACGGCTGTTTGAAGAGTGTCGTGACGGGCTTGAGAGCCGCCTGCCTGACCAACTCCTGAGCCAATTCGACATCGAGATCGCGAAGCCGTCGGGCCTCGGTTCGTCCTGTACGTCTCATTGCGGCAAAGCCGGCGATGATCGAGAAGGAAGCTTCCGATGCTCTGGCAATGGACGTTGCGCCGACCCAGCTCAATCCGTCCGGTGTGGCGAAAGCAAAGGCTATAGCTGCCAGTTCGTCTTTGCCCATCGCAACCAGATGAAGATCGGCTCCGATGCCGTCGAGCGGCATGGAGCCGCCGCCATCGATCGCCACGAAGAACTTCGCCGGAAGCCCTTCCACGCCGCCTGCCTTGCTCTCGATGGATTGAGCCAGGGCGAGAGCATCGAAGCGTTCGCGAGGGTC
>JALYFY010000226.1 GCA_030777385.1 Pseudomonadota bacterium
TCGACCTTGGCCGGAGCGAGATCCCTGCCCTTCACGCGATATGTGATGTGGATGGCGGTAAACACCTTCGGGTCGGTGTCCGCCCGCTCGGCCGTAACCTCGACGTCGCAGTCCGTAACCTGTTCGCGGCCCTTTCTGAGGATTTGGACCACGTCGAAGGCGGTGCAGCCGCCTAAGCCGATCAGCAGCATCTCCATCGGCCGGATTCCGAGGTTGCGTCCGCCATATTCAGGCGCGCCGTCCATCACGACCGCGTGCCCGCTTCCGGATTCCCCAACGAACATCATGCCGTCGACGAGTTTCACCCGAGCTTTCATACTTCTTCCCCTCGATGCCTTTTAGGCAACCTGATCATCCTCTATACCGCTTTCCCAACGAAATGGTGCAATCGCCGCCAAGGATCCCCCTCATGAAGCCTTCCTCCGACATCTCGCGGCTCCTGGAGATCATGGCGGCCCTGCGCACGCCCGGTACCGGATGCCCCTGGGATCTGGAGCAGAACTTTGCCTCGATAACGCCGTACACGCTGGAAGAAGCTTACGAGGTTGTGGACGCCATCGAGCGCGGCGATCTTGCAGATCTAAGGGATGAACTTGGCGACCTGCTGCTTCAGGTGGTGTTCCATGCCCGCATGGCGGAAGAGCAGGGCGCATTCGCTTTTCCGGACGTGGTCGAAGCCATCACGAGAAAGCTCATCCGGCGCCACCCGCACGTGTTCGGCAACATCAAGGATTTGTCGCCGGAGGAGGTGAAGAGCCTCTGGGATGCGATCAAGGGGGAGGAAAAGGCGGAGCGCCGTGCTGCCCGGGAAAAGATGGGATTAGCCCTGGAAGCGCATGAGGCCGGCTTTCTTGGAGGGATCCCGACGGCCCTGCCCGCCCTCACCCGAGCCCAGAAGCTGACGGCAAAGGCCGCCAAGGTTGGCTTCGACTGGCCCGATTCGGTGCAAGTCATCGACAAGATCCACGAGGAATTGGAAGAGGTTAAGGAGGCTTCCTCATCTGGAGAGCAGGACAAAATCGAGGACGAGATCGGGGATCTACTGTTCTCCGTCACCAATCTCGCCCGCCACTTCGGAATCGACCCCGAACGGGCTCTGAGGCGAACGAATGCCAAGTTCGAACGGCGTTTCAAGGCGATTGAAACGGCTCTTGCACAGCAGAACAGGAGCCTCGACGAGGCCTCGCTTGAAGAGATGGAGACGCTTTGGGTTGCGGCCAAATCAGCCGAGCGCGAGCCCGGCCCATCCTCATAGAACCCGGGCTTCCGGGAACCTGTTGAGGAAGCGAGGCTCCTTGCCGGACACCAAGCGCACATGGAGGATGGTATGCCCATTCTCCTTCGTGCTGCGTTCCAGGATCTCCGTATTCTCGTGCAGCCAGGCGAGCCCCTGCCCGTCTTCGGGTGCAACGTCGACCTCATAGGTCAAGCGTCCCAAGGCAAGGTGTTGCTCGATGGTTTCAAGAAGCTCCTGGATGCCGTCTCCGGTGAGGGCCGAGATGAGGATGGGCCGCCTCTCCTCGCCCGTTCTATGGGATGTGGTGGCAAGCCTCTCACGATCCTCGGCTGACAGAAGATCCGCCTTGTTCCAGACCTCGACGATCCGCCTCGTGTCGTCCGGATCGATGCCGAGTTCCCGCAGGACGATGCCAACGTCTCCGGCCTGGGCCTCCGTCTCCCCATGGGAGACGTCACGGACGTGGAGCAGCACATCGGCTTCGACCACATCCTCGAGGGTCGCGCGGAAGGCTGCGACCAGCATGGTCGGCAGATCCGAGATGAAGCCCACCGTATCCGACAGGATAGCCTTCTCGCCATGGGGCAGGTCGATGGCGCGGGAGGTGGGATCAAGGGTGGCGAACAGCATGTTCTCGGCCAGCACATCGGCCTGGGTCATGCGGTTGAAAAGGGTCGACTTGCCCGCATTGGTGTACCCGACCAGGGCGATGATCGGATAGGGCACCCGTCTGCGGCTCGTCCGGTGCAGGGAGCGCGTCTTGACCACGCTCTCAAGATCCCGCTCGATCCGGTTCATGCGCTCCTGGATCATGCGCCGGTCGGCCTCGATCTGGGTTTCGCCGGGGCCGCCGAGAAAGCCGAAGCCGCCGCGCTGGCGCTCAAGGTGCGTCCAGGAGCGGACCAGCCGGCCCTTCTGATAGGACAGATGCGCCAGCTCGACCTGGAGCGTACCTTCCTTGGTGCGGGCGCGCCGCCCGAAGATTTCGAGGATGAGACCCGTTCGGTCGATGACCTTGGCACCCCAGGCCTTTTCCAGATTGCGCTGCTGCACGGGGCTGAGCGCGCAGTCCATCACCACAAGCCCGATTTCCTCGGCGCGCACCAGGGCGGCCAATTCATCGACCTTGCCGGTGCCGATATAGGTGGCGGGCCGGGGCGAGGCCAAAGGGGTGATCAGCGAACGAACGATGGTGAGGTCGATCGCAAGGGCAAGGCCCGTGATCTCGTCGAGACGGGCTTCGGAGGGGCGCGGATTGGTCCCCTCGCTGTCCGCATCCGTGGAAACCCGGCGCTTGCGCGTCAGGTACGGTCCGATAACGAGCGTCTTTGTCCCCGCCGCAACCTCTTTCTCAGGTTCGGCCAGCTGAATGAGACGCTCTTCCCCCGGAGTGCGTGGTTCTGTCACCTCAAGCCTTCTCGCCAGCCTCGTCGATCTGATCGAACAATTGAACAGGCTGTCCGGGCATGATGGTGGAAATTGCGTGTTTGTAAACCAGCTGGGAATGACCATCCCTGCGCAGGAGAACGCAGAAATTGTCGAACCAGGTGACGACGCCCTGCAGTTTCACGCCATTCACGAGGAATATCGTCAGGGGTATTTTTTGCTTCCGGACATAGTTGAGGAACGTGTCCTGAAGATTCTGCGCGCGATCGCCCGCCATTGAAGTTGCCTCGCCAGCCCATCGCCGCCGGTCTTGGCTATGGGGCCGCCTGGATATGGTTGTCCGCTTTCGTGCGGTCGTTGACCGGCGTTCTTATTACAGGGCGAACAGCCGCGTTCGGCAAGGGGGGCGCAACGGTTCTACCCCCTCGGAGCATATTTTCCCGTGGATGGAAGGCTCCATCACGCCTCCATACAGCAGGCAGTGCCTTTTTAGCGTTACTGTGAAACGGCACTATCCCCCGATCCCGAGAGATTTCAGCTTTCGGTGGAGCGCCGAGCGTTCCATGCCGATGAATTCCGCGGTCCTTGAGATGTTTCCGCTGAAGCGGGCGATCTGAGCCAGAAGATACTCGCGTTCGAAGATCTCGCGAGCTTCCCGCAAGGGCAGGCTCATAAGCTTTTCGCCCCCTGCCCCACCTGGCGTGCTCGGAACGAGAGCGCCGATTTCGGAGGGCAGCATGTCGGCAGTGATCTCGGCATCCGGATCCCCGGAGGTGAGAATCATCAGCCGCTCCACGTTGTTGCGCAACTGGCGCACATTGCCGGGCCAATCGTGAGACTGCAGCACCGCCATGGCGTCTTCCGCGATGCGGCGCCTTGGCAACCCGGTGGTGGACGAGATCTGGTCCATGAAGAACTCGATCAGCTCAGGCACGTCCTCGCGCCGCTCTGCCAGAGACGGGACGCGAATCGGGATCACGCCGAGCCTGTGGAACAGGTCTTCGCGGAAGTGGCCGGCTGCGATTTCAGCCGGCAGATCGCGGCTTGAGGAGGAGACGATGCGCACATCCACATGGACCCGGGTCGTTCCTCCGACGCGCTGGAAGTTCTGGTCCACGAGAACGCGCAGAATCCGGCTCTGCGTCTCACGGGGCATGTCGGCGATCTCATCGATATAGAGCGTTCCGCCATGGGCCTCCTCGAGAGCGCCCACGCGACGTCCCCCGCCCTCGCCTTCAGTGCCGAAAAGTTCAGCCTCCATCGTCTCCGGCGTGATCGTCGCGGCGGACAGAACAACGAAGGGGCCGTTTGCTCGCGCAGACAGGCCGTGGATGGTTCTTGCGGTGAGCTCCTTGCCGCAACCGGGGGCTCCTGTGATCAGGATGCGGGCATTGGTCGGTGCTGCCCGCTCGACAGCTTGCCGAAGCTGGTTGATGACGATGGACCGGCCGGCAATCCGGCTCGCCTGAACCGAGCGCGAGCGCAGGTCTCGAACCTCGCGCTTGAGCCTGGAGGCCTCAAGAGCACGCTCGGCCACAAGCACGAGCCGGTCCGCCTTGAAGGGCTTCTCGATGAAGTCATAGGCGCCTGCCTTGATGGCGGAGACGGCCGTCTCGATATTGCCGTGGCCCGAGATCATGACTACCGGCAGGTCCGGGTGCTGAGCCTTGACGATCTCCAGCACCTGCAGACCGTCCAGGCGGCTTCCCTGCAGCCAGATGTCGAGGAACACGAGGTGCGGACGCCGTGCCTCTATGGTGGCCAAGGCATCATCGGAGGTTCCTGCCGTGCGGGTGCGGTGCCCTTCATCCTCAAGGATGCCGGCCACAAGCTCACGAATGTCGACTTCGTCGTCGACGACCAGAATATCAGCGCTCATAGGCTTGCCCTGCGAGATTCATTGCGGCTGGAGGCTGCCGATGTCTCTTCCGATGCAACTTGCTTCGTTTTCGGTATCCACATGCGAACCTGTCCACCTCTTCCAGCAGGATTGTCGACAAGCTCCATGCCGCCTCCATGATCTTCCAGAATTTTAGCAACGATCGGCAGGCCCAGTCCGGTTCCGCCTTCGCGCGTTGTCATATAGGGCTCCAGAAGGCGCTGCCGGCCCTCGACGGGAAAGCCCTTGCCGTTATCGGTCACCGCCAGGATCACGTAATCCGGGTGGGTGTCGTCGAGGAGCACAGCGATCTGGGCTTGCCCACGGTCGGTTTCGGGCACCGCCGCAATGGCTTCGGTCGCGTTCTTCACGATGTTGGTGACGGCCTGGGAAACAAGCCTCCGGTCAAAGGGTACAACGAGCGGCCCAGGCGGAAGCTGATCCACGAACTCGATCTCCGGATGAGCGATCTTCATCATGAAGACCACCTGACGGATCGTCTCAGCCAAGTCTTCATTGCCGATGGTAGGCTTCGGCATCCGGGCGAAGGACGAGAACTCGTCCACCATGCGCTTGATGTCGTCCACCTGACGCACGATGGTGTCCGTGCATTGATCGAATACCTCCCGGTCGGTGGTGATGACCTTGCCATATTTCCGGCGGATGCGCTCGGCGGACAGCTGGATAGGGGTCAGGGGATTCTTGATCTCGTGCGCGATGCGGCGCGCCACGTCGGCCCAAGCGGAGGTGCGCTGGGCCAGGACAAGGTCCGTGATGTCGTCGAGGGTGATCACCAGATCCCTTTTCTCGCTGCGGGTCTGCTCGCTGGTGACGCGAACGTTGATGGTCCGCTCCTTCCCCCTGCGGGAGATGTGAATCTGCTGCTGCATCAGGCGCTGGCGGCCATGGCTCATCTCTTCCACAAGGGCGGCGACCTCCGGCAGGACCAGGGTAATCGGCTGGCCGAGCAGTTCCTCGCGGGAGGTGCCGAGCAGCGCCTCCGTCGATGGGTTTACGATCGTGATCTGCCCGCGCGCATTGACGCCGATCACGCCGGCGGAAACACCTGCGAGAACGGCCTCGGTGAACCGCCGCCGCCGATCCATCAGATCGCTTGCCGCAGTCAGGCCGTCATGTTGGCGGCGCAGTTCCGAGGTCATCTTGTTGAACGTCTCGCCGAGGTGGCCGAGGTCCCCCTCGCCTCGCCGCACCGGCACCTGAACGTAGAAGTTGCCGGTCGCCACCTGATCCGTGGCGTGGATCATACGCCGGATCGGAGCCACGAGGCGGTTCGCGAAATTCAGCCCGAACCAGACTGCCGAGAGCAGAACGATGAGGGCGATCAGGGTGAACATGGACGCGAAGGCGACTTGGATGCCGGCCTTCTTCTGGTCGAGCGCCTCGTAGAATGCGATTCCTGCTTCTGCGACCTGAGGGAACTCGACGGCGCGTGGATCGACCTCTCGGGCCACGTACAGGATCCGCCCGCCATGAGCGTCCAGCTTCAGGGCCGAGCGGAAGATGTTGCCGGATCGCGGGAACAGGCATAGAGCCTCCCGGTTGCTCGCCTCCTGGAGGTCGGCCTGCGTGGGCGGAGGAACGCCTTCGAGCTTCTTGACCTCGATCCTCTCGACGACAGAGCCGTCGGCTTCCAGAAGCATGGTGAGTGGAAAGCCCAGGAAGACGGAGCGGGAGTTCATGAACTCCCGGAAAAGGTTGCGGTCTGCGTCGTAGAGAACTTTCGCCCGGTTGAGATCGGCAGCCATCAGCTGTGTTTCCCGGGCAAGCGTCCGGCATTGCAACTCTCGATACGAGCGGGCGATGGAGACCGTATTGGTCATGAGCTCCTTGATCGACCCCGTAAACCAGGGATCGAGACCGCGCTCGAGGGTGACCGTGGCAACCGCTGCGACCAGGATCGCGGGCAATACCGCCACGAGGCTGAACAATCCGACGATTCTCACGTGCAGGCCTGCGGCCGCCGCGCCCTCCCGGCGCTCTCGCACCAGCTTTGTCGTTTGCCAGGCTACGATGCCCAGCAGCACGGCGATGAGCACGCCGTTGAGGATGAAAACCCACACCACCACATTGTGGGTCGGCAGAAGCGGGGTTGCGCCTGCAAGGATCAGGAAGGTTGCGAGAGCCGATGCCAAGGCGGACAGCACGGCCCCGTAGCCCAGCCAGCCGAGGCTGCTCTGGGACGGTTCTGCCGTCAGGCGCTGTGCATTGTTGTCCTGGTCGATCAAGACTGGAGCCCCGCGAAATCGGGTGCCTTCGGTCAGCACCCTGTTACGAGGTGATGCACCAACACAACACTGTGGTCAAATTATTACAGCATCCCGGCTTAGGCCCGATTGGACCGCACCACCATCAGCTCGAGGTCCCGCACCTTCTTGCGCAGGGTGTTGCGGTTGACGCCCAGGAGTTCAGCCGCCCGGATCTGATTGCCTCGGGTTGCCGCAAGAGCTGCACCGATAAGAGGCCCTTCGATCTCGCGCAGGATGCGGTGATAGAGGCCGGGCGGGGGAAGCGTGTCCCGGAAGCCGGAGAAATACTCGTTCAGATGCCGCTCGACGGCATCTGAAAGCCCTTCCGAGTTCTGCTGAGAGGCTTGCTGGGCGCTTTTCCCTGCGGGTTGCGTCGGCAGCAGGGGCTGGGAATCGAGTTCCGTATCGATGATTGAGCCGGTGATCGTGTCCTGGGGGTAGAGGGCCGCCAGCCGTCGCACGAGATTTTCCAGCTCTCGAACATTGCCGGGCCAGCGGTAACGCTTCATGCGATCCATGGCGTCTACGTCGAGCTGCTTGCGCGAGAGCCCCTCCTTCTCGATGATGACGAAGAAGTGGCGCACGAGATCGGGGATATCCTCAACCCGCTCGCGCAGGGGCGGTAGGCGCAAGGGAACGACGTTGAGCCTGAAGTAGAGATCCTCGCGGAAAAGGCCCTGCTGGATCAGCACACGCAGGTCCTTGTTCGTCGCCGCCACAATGCGAACATTCGTCTTGATCGGCACGCGGCCGCCCACAGTGGTGTATTCACCTTGCTGGAGAACACGAAGGAGGCGGGTCTGTGCCTCCATGGGCATGTCGCCGATCTCGTCGAGGAAAAGCGTGCCGCCTTCGGCCTGCTCGAAACGGCCGGTGCTCCGCGTGGTTGCGCCGGTGAAGGCGCCCTTCTCATGGCCGAAAAGCTCCGACTCGATCAATTCGCGCGGAATCGCCGCCATGTTCACCGCAACGAATGGTCCCTGGCGTCGCTTGCCATAATCGTGGAGCGCCTTGGCGACCAGTTCCTTGCCGGTGCCGGACTCGCCTGTGATCATTACCGTCAGGTCTGTCGGCATCAGCCGGGCGAGGGCCCGATAGATTTCCTGCATGGCGTGGGAACGCCCGACGAGCGGGATATCCTCATTTTCCGGCGCCTGACCGGCGCCCGAGGGGGTTGCGCGAGGACGAGAAAGCGCCCGCCCGACGACGGCGACGAGTTCCTTGAGATCGAAGGGCTTGGGCAGATACTCGTAGGCGCCCCGCTCGGACGCCTTGATGGCCGTCATGAAGGTGTTCTGGGCGCTCATGACGATGATCGGCAGGTCCGGCCGCACCTTCTTGATGCGGGGCAGGAGATCGAAGGCGTTCTCGTCAGGCATCATCACATCCGTGATGACCAGATCGCCCTCCCCTTGAGCCACCCACCGCCAGAGCGTCGCGGCGTTGCTCGTGGAGCGAACCTCGTACCCGGCCCGTGACAGAGCCTGGTTCAGAACGGTCCGGATGGCGGCATCGTCGTCGGCGAGAAGAATCTGTCCGCTAGGCATATCTTAGCCTCACATCTCGGCGCCGCGGCCATCATTGGCGCGGTGCATGGGCAGGAGAATTCGGAAACTGGTTCGCCTGGGCGCAGGCTCGCATTCGACGATGCCGCCATGGTCGCCGACGATCTTCGCAACGAGGGCAAGGCCCAAGCCGCTGCCCTGGACCTTCGTCGTCACGAAAGGATCGAAGAGATCGCTCATCAGCTCGGGAGGGATCCCCGGGCCGTTGTCGGTCACGCTCAGCTCGATCGGCAGGCTCACTCGCTCCTGGGAGCCGGGCACCTGAAGCCGAACGCCTGTGCGGAAAGCCGTCGACAGAATGATCTCGCCGTCGGACGCATCGAGGCCGACTGCTTCGGCCGCGTTCTTCACCAGGTTCAGGATCACCTGAATGAGCTGGTCCCGGTTGCCGAGCACCGGCGGCAGCGATGGGTCGTAGTTTTCGACGAAGCGGATATGCCGGGCAAAACCCGATTGCGCGAGACGCTTCACGTGGTCGAGGACGCCGTGGATGTTGACTGGCCCCCTCTCCACCGGCCGCTCCTCGCCGAACAGCTCCATGCGCTCGACGAGCTTCACGATCCGGTCGGTTTCGTCGCAGATCAGGCGCGTCAGCAGCCGGTCATCCTCGTTCGCCGACTGCTCCAGGAGCTGGGCCGCGCCACGGATGCCGGAGAGCGGATTCTTGATCTCATGCGCCAGCAGCGCGCCGAGTGCCGTGATGGACCGGGCCGCGCCGCGATGGGTCAGCTGGCGGTTCATCTTATCGGCGATCGTCCGCTCTTGGAGCATGAGGATCACGCTGTCGCTGTCGTCGCCCAGAGGACTGGCGGAAACGTCCACGATCCGCTCCGCGCCAAGGCGCGGGCTGCCGATGTCGACCCGATGCTCGCTGACGCTGGATCCCCGTTCGCGCACATCCTCCACAAGGGCCATGACGGGAGAGCCGAAGGGCAGGAGATCGCTGAGCTTCTGGCGCAGCATCATGCGCAGGCTCATGTCGAAGAAGGACTCGGCCGCCGCATTGGCGTGAACGATCCTGTGTTCCTGGCCGACCGTAAGCACAGGCATCGGCAGGGCATTCATGATCTGGTCGTTGATGGCCATCGCGGTCATGCCGCCTCCCGGATTCGGTGGCCGTAGAGGGAACGCAGCAGAACGCTCACGGCCTGAGGCTCCTCCGCCGTGACAAGCGCCGCTCGTACGCTCGAGGCAACCTGGAAGCCTCCGGCGATCGCCACATCCGCATAAGCGGCGAGGTGCTTGCGAGCGTGGCGCACGCCAACCTGCTCGCCATAAAGGCACAACAGCCCTTCGTAATGCTCCACCGCAATTTCCGTCATTTCTTCAGGTGAGGGATCGGGAACCGCTCGTCCCTGCAGGGCTGCTCCAACCTGGCCGACGAGCCATGGCCGGCCCATGGCGGCGCGCCCGATCATCACCGCGGCAGCGCCGGAGGCAGCATGACAGCGCCTCGCATCCTCCAGGGAGCGGATGTCGCCGTTGGCGATGACGGGAATGTTGACCGCATCGACGACCGGCGCGATGGCGCTCCAATCGGCCTGCCCTTTGTAGAACTGCTGTCTCGTGCGGCCATGCACCGTCACGGCCTGCGCCCCAAGAGCCTCAGCCCGACGGGCCAGCTCCGGCGCGTTGATGCTGTCCTGATCCCAGCCGAGCCGCATCTTGACGGTTACGGGAACGCTCGCCGCCTGCACCGTTGCCTCGATGAGGCGGGAGGCATGATCGAGATCGCGCATCAACGCCGACCCGGCATAGCCGCCAATGACACGCTTGGCCGGGCAGCCCATGTTGATGTCGATGATGCGCGCCCCTGCCCCCTCGGCGACCCGCGCAGCCTCCGCCATCCAGTGCGGCTCGCAGCCGGCAAGCTGAACCACATGAGGCTCGATCCCAGCCCCTTCGGCTCTCAGCTTCGCCTCATCCGAGCCCTGCACGAGCTCGTCCGATGCGACCATCTCCGAGACGACCAGACCTGCCCCAAGACGCTTGGCAATGCGCCGGAAAGCGGCATCCGTTACCCCGGACAAAGGTGCTAGGACAGTTGCAACCTCGATCCGCTCCGGCCCGATGGCAAAACCGCCAGCGCCTATTTTTTGATCAGAATCCATTGTGCCTAATGAATAGCCAATTCGCTGGAAGGTGCAAGCCCCTTGCGGGAGATTTGCCTTATTCCCGAGTCACGCTTAGAGGAGCGTTTATCAAAGAGAGCTCACCCGAATATGTCAGTCGCCGCCCTTATTGTTGCTGCAGGACGTGGATCGAGAGCGGGTGACGGGATTCCAAAGCAATATCGCCTGCTTCATGGCAAGCCCGTACTAACCCGTACCCTTGAGACATTCCTGGCGCATGGGAGCATTGAGGCAGCGTTGGTGGTCATCCATCCCGATGACCAGGAGTTTTATGAGACAAGCCTCAAGGCCTTGCCGGCAGTTCTGCGGCCGAAGCTCTTGGCCCGCGTCCAAGGCGGAGAAACCAGACAGGATTCGGTGCGGAATGGGCTTGAGGCTTTGGCAGCCTCCTCTCCCGACATCGTCCTCATTCACGATGCGGCCCGCCCCTTTGCCACTGCCAGCCTGATCGAGCGGGCGGTGAAAGCAGCAGAGCGCTGGAACGCTGCAGTTCCAGGAACCCCGGTCACGGATACGATCAAGGTCATCGGCGAGCACTTGGAAGTGATCTCCACCCCGGACCGGGCCAGCCTTCGGGCCGTGCAGACCCCACA
>JALYFY010000227.1 GCA_030777385.1 Pseudomonadota bacterium
GTCCATTTCCATGCGGATGTAGGTGCGCAGGAGGCCGTAAGCCGTTGCGGTACGGGCGTCGAGAGCCACGCGGCCACGAGCACGGAAGCCGATCGAGGCGTCTTCGCGGTCCGTCGGCTCGAGGTAAGCGTACTCGGCGCGAACACGGCCGCCGACGCGGAGGCAGGTTTCGGTGCCGGGAATGTAGAAGAAGCCTGCGCCGTAGGTGGAGCAGACGCGCACGTATTCGACGGCAGCAGCCTTTGCCACAGGCAGGTCGGCGGCTTGAACCCCGGCAACAGCCGCAAGACCTGCGACCGATCCGAGGAAGAGGCTCTTAGCGAGCTTCATGGGTATCTCCAAGAAAATGCGTGAGTCCATGACTCAGGTACAAACGTGACCATAATGGAGCCCGCTTCTGACGCAACCGAAGCAAGTGCCGGCGTCGCCTAATGAGAGCGCATTCTGATGAATACATAGGCATTCTTGAGGGGGAAGATCGCTTATTTGAGGGGGTGTTGCAAAATATCAACATCGCGCGCTCCCCTTTCCAGCAGGTGGCCCGCTGGCGCTACCAACCCTGAGATGAAGCCTCAATCGAAGAAATCGAGCTCTATCTCCCGGCACCGATACACCGGGCATTGAGGCGTGTCCCTGGTCGGCACGAAGGCTACCTCAGTGGTCTCGTTGCGCTCGCAGAAAGTGCGGTCCCGGACATAGCGGTCATAGGTGTAGGTTCCCGTGCCGAGAACCACCGCGCCGTTGGCGACGACGATCTGCTGAGCCTGGCCGCAGGCCAAGCGGGGCGTGAAGGGCCGCTGCTGAGCGTGCGCGCTGGCAGCAAAGGCCATGAACGCCAGGACGAGAGCAGTCCTCATCATGTTGCCATCCTCGTCTTTTCAGGCCTTGCCGAACCGGTGGCAGGGCTCAGATGACAACGCGGCAGCCTGTGCTTTGTTACACAGCCCTCAGGGTGCAGGCGCCGGAACTCGGCGGGAGAACGAGCTTAGAGCATCGACTGCAAGCGACGGGCCATCTCGACAGTTGCTGCATAGTCCGTCTTGCCGGACCCCAGCACGGGAATGCCCGCCACGAGGATGGATCTTGGCATCCAGAGCTCCGGAAAGCCTTGGCTCTTGGCATGGGCCAGCAATGCGTCCCGATCCGCATCCGCCTTGTCCGTGACGAGGACGATCTGCTCGCCCTTTCGTGGATCGGGAAGGGCAACGACCACATGGCTGTAGTCGGGCCAGAGCCCTTGAACCGTCGCCTCGATGGCCGCCAGGGACACCATTTCCCCGCCGACCTTGGCAAACCGCTTCGCCCGGCCGCGGATCGTGACGATGCGATCCTCCACCGTGACGATGTCGCCCGTGTCGTGCCATCCATCGGCAGGGGACTCGATCCGGCCCGGCGTCCGGGCGTCGAGATACCCCTTCATCACATTGGGGCCGCGTACATGCAGACGCCCACCCTCGTGGATGCCCTCGACAGGGTCCAGATGCCATTCGATCCCGGGCAGCAGCGGCCCCACCGATCCGGGCCGGTTGCGGTCGGGCAGGCTCACGGCGATCACCGGCGAACACTCGGTAGCCCCATAGCCTTCCAGGATCACCGTGCCGTGCTTGGCCCAGAGCTTGCGGGTCTCGTCCTTCACCCGCTCTGCACCGGCGATCACGAAACGAACGCTGGCCAGGTCGTTCTCGCCTGCGGCGCGGGCATAGCCCTGGAGGAAGGTATCGGTCGCCAGCATGATGGTGGCGCGCGTCCCGGCCACGAGCTTGGGGATCTGCCGGTAATGGAGCGGGCTCGGATACAGCACCGACTTCATGCCGTTGAGCACGGCTGTCAGAAGCCCTGCCGTCAGGCCGAAGGAATGGAAGATGGGAAGCGGGTTGAAGAACACATCGTCCGGCTGCAGCACGTCGCCCGCAAGGGCTTTGACCTGATAGGCGTTCGCCACCAGATTGGCGTTCGACAGCACCACGCCTTTCGGCGCTCCCTCGGAGCCGGAGGTGAAAAGCAGAACCGCCGGGTCGTCGGGACCGACCTTTGCCCCGGCGTGAACGCGCCGGGCCATCCAGGAGCCGACAAGGCCGCGCAGCTTGTCCAGGCTCGTCAGCTCGGCACGGACATCCTCAAGCCACAGGATCCGCCGCCCCTCCCCCAGAACCGCGACGATGTCGTCGAGCTTGCCCTGCTCCACGAAACGGCGGGAGGTCACGATGGTCCCGATCTCGGCAACCTCGCAGGCCGCCTTCAGGTTCTTGATTCCCGCAGTGAAGTTCAGAAAGGCCGGGATGCGCCCAAACGCATTCAGCCCGAACAGGGTGACGGCAATGGCCTGAACGTTCGGCAGAAGCACTCCGATATGCTCGCGCTCGTCGGTTAGACTTGCCAGCTTGCGGCCGAGCACGAGCGATCCGAGGACAAGCCGGCCGAAAGTAATGGGCTGACGCTCGAGATCCTCGAGGGCGACCTTGTTGCGGCCGAACCGGTCCCTCGCATCGAGAAGAGCGCCGAACAGGCTTTTGCGCGTCCGCGCGATGTCGAACTCCGCCACGGCGCTCCCCGCTCCCTTAGCCTGCCGAGCCTTCGCGGATCGGAGCCTGGTAGGCCAAGCCCATATCCCAGGGGAAGTAGATCCAGGTGTCCTGGCTCACTTCCGTCACGAAGGTGTCGATCAAGGGACGTCCGGCAGGCTTGGCATAGACGGCGGCGAAATGCGCGTTGGGGAGCATGTCGCGCACGATCTTGGCGGTCTTGCCGGTGTCGGTCAGGTCGTCGATCACGAGCACGCCCTTGCCCGTTCCGTCGCCCAGCGCCTTGATGGCCGGGGCAATGTCCTTGAGCACCTGCAACTCGCCCTGGTTCTTGTAGTCGTGGTAGCTCGCGATGCAGACGCTCTCGATCAGCCGCACGTCGAGCTCACGGTCCACGATGGCCGCCGGCACGAGGCCGCCGCGGGTGATGCAGACGATCGCCTCGAAGGGACCTGCCGCGGC
>JALYFY010000228.1 GCA_030777385.1 Pseudomonadota bacterium
GCTAGTATCAATGTGAGCCAGCCATTTCCCCAGAAACCACACGCCTGTGTGCCAACCGCCTTGCTCTGGGCAGAAGAGCAGTAGGGAGCGATCCTCCTCCTGAGGAGCGGTGGAAATCAGTTGCGGGATCAATTCAGTGCCTCGTGCTGGGTCCGGCACCGCATCTGCCCGAGATAGCTCCGCGCGGCAAGAGCGTGGCTCGATCTTCCCTGGAAAACTTTTGGTGCGACGGGTTCCGCTTGAGCGTACTCACGATTTATGAAACCAAGCCTCCAACCGAAGTTCGATCAGGAGCCGATATGCCTCTAGCCGCCGCTCGTCCCCGCTCGGCCCTGCGCGCTTTGATCAACAATGAAGCCTCGGGCGGTGTCGTGCTCATGGGGGCGGCAGCCCTGGCGCTGGTCGTCGCCAACTCGCCTGTGAGCGGTGCGTACTTCGAGGTGCTTCACAGCTACGTGCTCGGCCTGTCGGTGCTGCACTGGGTCAACGATGCCCTGATGGCGGTGTTCTTTCTGATGGTCGGCTTGGAGATCAAGCGCGAGATGCTGGACGGCCAGCTTTCCACCTGGTCGCGCAGGGTTTTGCCGGGCATCGCTGCTCTTGGCGGCATGATCGTGCCGGCCGCGATCTACCTCGCCTTCAACGGGGGACCCGATGGCCACCCGCGCGGCTGGGCCATCCCGGCCGCCACCGACATCGCCTTTGCGCTCGGCGTCCTGTCCCTGCTCGGACCGCGGGTGCCGGTCTCGCTCAAGGTGTTCCTAACCGCGCTCGCCATTCTCGATGATCTCGGGGCGGTGCTCATCATCGCGGTGTTCTATACCGGCGACCTCAACCTCTACGCCTTGGCAGGCGCAGCCTTCGTGCTGGTTCTCCTCATGGGACTGAACCGGGCGGGGTTCACCGATCTGAAACCCTATCTCCTGCTCGGCGTCGTGCTATGGATCCTGGTGTTCCTGTCCGGCATCCACGCGACGCTCGCCGGTGTGGCCCTGGCGCTCACGATCCCGCTGCGGGCCTCTCCCGGCAAGCCGGAGGACGTGACCTCGCCGCTGCACCAGCTTGAGCACGGTCTTCAGCCCTGGGTGGCGTTCCTGATCGTCCCAATTTTCGGCTTCGCCAATGCCGGGGTCTCATTCAGCGGGATGTCACTGGCGTCCCTCCTCAGCCCGGTGCCGCTCGGGGTTGCTCTGGGATTGTTCGTGGGCAAGCAGGTGGGGGTGTTCGCCTTCTCGTGGATGGCCATCCGCATGGACTGGGCAGACCTGCCGGCGAACGCCACCTGGGCGCAGTTCTACGGCGTGGCGCTGCTGTGTGGGATCGGCTTCACCATGAGCCTGTTCATCGGGCTGCTGGCCTTCCCAACCTCACCGGAGTTGCAGGATGTCACGAAGCTCGGCGTGTTGCTCGGGTCCGGGCTGTCGGCTCTGATCGGCGCAGCTCTTCTGGGTATAGCGAGGCCGGAGGCGAAGCCCACCAAGTCGCGGTGACGGAGCGGGTGGCCGGCCTCGTTCCATTTTGCCGTTACAGGTTCATCACGATGGTCAGCATCCCCATGGAGATGAACACAAGGATCGTCGCGGGATAGACCGCGTAGACCAGTGACGAGGTCATGAACGGGCGCATGTCCTCGCCCTTGCGGGGACGCCCCAGAAGGAGCAGCGCTGCCGCGATACCCAGCATTGCAAGTCCAAGCATCACACCCACTGTTGTTCCCTTCAGCCTCCCTGACGGGGCTCTGACGACCGTCGGGGAAATCGCGGGACCGCTCAAGCCCTGTCCCACTCAACAAACCAGGAGCAACTCTGCTGGATTCGACCTCAGGGCCATTCGCATACGGCCTGGCAGGCAGCAGCCGTAGCAAGGTCAATGATCTGCCGTAGGCCCTCGTCTGTCCCATGGGAAATGACTGGCAGCGGGGCGACGGGAATGGGTGAGCCTAGCCGCACTGCCGCACATCCATGCACGGCTCGCCACACCACGTATGAGCCGGGTTACGTTTTTGAGGGAGGGCCTTCGGCATCGCTGCCGGTTGCCGGCGTGAATACCTTCATTCCATTCAAGCTGAAGCTCGCGATGACGGTCCGGGCCGGCTCAGATGACAGCCAATCAAACCACGCCCGAGCGTCGTGCGAGGTCTCCCGGACCAGGTAACTGACATAGTCGGTGCGCAGAACCGGATCCCCTTCCACCAGCACCTCGAGACCGCGCCGGTTCTCCTGGGCCGCCCATGTCATGCGTTCGACCAGGAGGTAGGCGCCCATGCTTCCGGCTTGCCTGAGAACGCTGGCTTCATCGCCGCGGCCCTCGATGTACCAGGTCGAGCGGGTCTGGACATTGACGCTGATGCTCTGCCACAGGGACAGCTCCAGCTCCCGCGTGCCCAGCGCGGCGCTGCTGGACATGTAGGCCCCGCGAGCCGAGGCAATCCAGCGCAAGGCCTTCCTGATATCCTTCAAGCCCCGCACCCGGGCCATCTCCGCTCGCGATCCCACCAGAATGACATCACCCGAGAAGGCGACCTGGGAGGGCACTTGGCTGGTTGACTGGAGCCTTTCAGCAAGGCGTCTTGGAAGGAGAGCCGCATCAGCGCCAGCGTCTGACAGGGGTGCAGTTGGGTTCAGCTCGGTGGCGGTGACGGCAATGCCGGTCTCGGCCTGAAACGCAGGAGCCAAAACCTGCACGAGCTGAACCAGAGCTCCGGCCGGTACGCCAACCCTGATGGTGCGCTCTTGCGCTCCGGCCGGGCCCATGCAGAAGAGGGCGGTGACCACGAGAGCCAAGACGGTCCGGTACAGTGACATCAAACCTCCGCCGCGCTTGATAGCGGTCATAACGACAACAGGCTGGATCGGCACTGGTTCATCCGATGCGCTGAGGGCAATCCCCGTTCAGCCCGTCCCTTGCGAGGAGGCAGATGCAGGCAGGATGTCGGCCTCACGCACCACGCGCTGGACTGGCCCTGTCGCGGCCTTGATCCGGTAGAGGGGTTCGTCGTCCGGTCCGGAGGGCAGAAGGCGAAGGATCTCGTAGATCCCGGTGTTGTCGAGAAGCCGTTCCCTTGGCCGCACAAGCTGACCAACTCCGAATCTGTGAGTCATGGCGTCTGTCCCTCGTCCCTGGGCGTGGCTCTTCTGAATGGCCGGCCCGATGCTGAACCAACCGCATCGCTTGGCTTGGCGTTCCAGCGGATGCTGTCCTGAGGGTTGAGCCATTCATCACCACACTCAAGCCTGGCTCCGTTCAACAATCCAGGAGCAACTC
>JALYFY010000229.1 GCA_030777385.1 Pseudomonadota bacterium
TCCACGCCCGTTACGGGCATGTGTCAATCGATCATTGCAATCCGTTGCGCGCCGCATCAGCCGGTGAATGCAGCGCGCCGCTCGCATTCCACCCGCGCGAGAACACAACCCGCCCGTTCTCCAGCCGAGCCGTGCCGTCGCAGATCATACGCAGCGCCTGCGGATAAAGTCTGTGCTCCTGCACGATCACCCGCGTGGCGAGACTTTCCTCCGTGTCTTCCGGCACCACCGGCACGACGGCTTGCGCGATGATCGGGCCGGCATCGAGCTCCGGCACCACGAAATGCACCGTGCAGCCATGCACCAGCACACCGTCGGCCAGCGCCCGGCGATGGGTCTGCGTGCCGCGATAGAGGGGCAGGAGGGAAGGGTGGATGTTGATCATCCGGCTGGCCCAGCGCTCCACGAACCAGTCGGAGAGCACCCGCATGAATCCGGCAAGGCAGATGAAGGCGATGTCGTGCTCCACCAGCGCTGCATCAAGCGCACGGTCGAAGCTCTCGCGGTCGGGAAAAGCCTTGTGGTCGATGGCAAGCGTTGCGATTCCGGCCGCTTCTGCCCGCTCCAGCCCTTTCGCATCGGGGCGGTTGGAGAGCACGAGGGCGATCTCGGCCGGGAAATCCGGCGCGCTCGCCGCCTCGATCAGCGAGACCATGTTCGAGCCGCGGCCCGAGATCAGGATGGCGACGCGGCAGCGGGGCATCAGAGCTTCAAGGACCCTGATGTCTGCACGCGCTCGCCGCCTGCATGGGCGATGGTCTCGCCGATGCGCACCGGGCTCTCGCCAACCTGGCGCAGTCGCTCCATCACGCTCTCTGCCTGATCGGCGGAGGCGACCACGATCATGCCGATGCCGCAGTTGAAGGTTCGCAGCATCTCGGCCTCAGCCACGCCGCCGGCCTTTGCGAGCCAGCCGAAGACTGGCGGGACGGGGATCGCACCGAGGTCGAGGCGCACGCTGACGCCATCGGGCAGGACGCGAGGAATGTTGTCGGGGAAGCCGCCGCCGGTGATGTGGCAGAGCGCGTTGACGCCGTCACCCGCTTTCAGCACCTCCAGCAGGGCCTTCACGTAGATCCGGGTCGGCTCCAGCAGGGCTTCGGCAAGGCTTTTGCCTCCCGCGAAAGGCGCCGGCGCATCCCAGGCAAGGCCGGAATGCTCGACGATCCGGCGCACCAGGGAGAAGCCGTTGGAATGGACGCCGGAGGAGGGCAGGCCGATGAGCACATCGCCCACCTTCACGTCCTTCGGCAGCAGGGTGCCGCGCTCAGCCGCGCCCACCGCAAAGCCGGCGAGGTCGTAGTCACCCTTGGCGTAGAGCCCCGGCATCTCGGCCGTCTCGCCGCCGATCAGCGCGCAGCCCGCCTGCAGGCAGCCCTCGGCGATGCCCTTGACGATGTGGACGCCCACCTCCGGCGAGAGCTTTCCGGTGGCGAAGTAGTCGAGGAAGAACAGGGGCTCGGCGCCCTGGACGATGATGTCGTTCACGCACATGGCCACGAGGTCGATGCCGATGGTGTCGTGGATCCCCGTGTCGATGGCGATCTTCACCTTGGTGCCGACCCCGTCATTGGCGGCTACCAGGATCGGATCCTTGAAGCCCGCGGCCTTGAGGTCGAAGAGCCCGCCGAACCCGCCGATCTCCGCATCGGCCCCGGGCCGGCGCGTGGCGCGCACCAGGGGCTTGATCTGGTCGACCATGGCATTGCCCGCATCGATATCGACGCCCGCTTGGGCATAGGTCAGGCCGTTCGTCTGCTTCTCGGTCGTCATGGCGCACCCCGTGTTGAGGGGGCAGTAAGGCGAGAGGGGGCGGGTGGCAAGGGGATTTGAGCTGCCATGGATGATTGGGTGGTTGTCATCCCCGGCGCACGAAGTGCGGGAAGGGGATCCATTCATGCGCTCAACACTATGGATTCCCTTCCCCTACGCTACGCTCCGGCCTGGAATGACACCCAGCGCCGTCATGCACGCTCGTCTCGGCCATGATCGTGGAGAGCCGATCTTATCCCCACCCGCCCGACGAGCCGATTGAACTCCGCCCCTCAAGCGGCCATCATCGCCCCGATGACCATTCCGAACATCATCACCATCGGGCGCCTCATCATCGTTCCCATCGTGATCGTCATGATCATGCAGCAGCGATGGACGGCGGCCTTCGTGCTGTTCGTGGTGGCGGGGATTTCCGACGCCGTCGACGGGTTCATTGCCCGCAAGTTCGATATGAGGAGCGAGTTCGGGGCCTATATAGACCCCATCGCCGACAAGGCGCTCCTGGTGTCCATCTACGTGACGCTCGCTATCGTGGGGGGCATTCCAGGCTGGCTCGCCATCGTCGTCGTGTCCCGGGACGTGATGATCGTGGCGGCCGTGCTCCTGTCCTGGGTGATGAGCCGCCCGGTGGAGATCAAGCCGCTCCTCGTCAGCAAGCTGAACACGGGCGCCCAGATCGCCTTTGCGGCCTTCGCGCTAGCCGCCAACGCCTTTGGGGCCGAGCTGGCAGGATTTGAGGAGGTTGCCATGGTGCTGGTGGCTGCCTTGACCGTAGCCTCTGCCGGTGCCTATCTCGGAGGCTGGCTGCGGCATATGACAGGCTGAAGGCCGAAAGTTAGTGGGAGAGCCGATGACGGTCCAACGGCAGATCGGGTTTTGGATTGCGGCGCTGGTCGTCGCCGTGCTGCTGCTGTTCGTGCTGCGCGGCATCCTTCTGCCGTTCGTGGCAGGCTTTGCGTTGGCTTATCTGCTCGACCCCCTGGCCGACCGGCTGCAGAAGGTCGGCATCGGGCGCCTGGGCGCCAGCCTTCTCATCCTGATCCTCTTCGTCCTCATCTTCATTCTCGCCCTCGTGATCCTGGTGCCCTTCGCGGCCCAGCAGGTGGGGGCTTTCGTCGAGCGGCTGCCCGGCTACGTGACGCGGCTTCAGGAATTGGGGGCCGAGCAGCTGGGTCCGCTCATCCGGAGACTCGGCATCGAGGATGCGCTGCCCGCGGCGCCCCCGTCCGTCGGCAACCTGATCAGCCAGGGCATCGCCTGGATGACCACCTTCCTGCAGGGGCTGTGGTCTGGCGGGCAGGCCCTGATCGGCATCTTCTCCCTGCTGGTGGTGACCCCGGTGGTGGCCTTCTACATGCTCGTCGACTGGGACCGCATGGTGCGCACGGTCGACTCCTGGATGCCGATGCGCCACCGCGACACGATCCGCAACATCGCCCGCGATATCGACCGGGCCATTGCGGGCTTCGTCCGCGGCCAGGCGCTGGTCTGCCTCATCCTCGGCAGCTTCTATGCGGCGAGCCTTGCCCTGATCGGGCTCAACTTCGGCGGGCTGATCGGGATGACGGCCGGCATCCTGAGCTTCATCCCCTATGTGGGCTCGCTCACCGGCCTGATCCTCTCCGTGGGCGTTGCCATCGTGCAGTTCTGGCCGGACTGGACCATGATTGCGGCGACGCTCGGCATCTTCATCTTCGGACAGTTCGTCGAGGGCAACATCCTGTCGCCGAAGCTGGTGGGCGAATCCGTGGGCCTTCACCCGGTCTGGCTCATGTTCGCCCTCGTGGCCTTCGGCGCGCTCTTCGGCTTCGTCGGCCTGCTATTGGCGGTGCCGCTGGCTGCCGCGATAGGCGTCATCGCCCGCTTTGCCCTGCGCCAGTATCTGGCAAGCCCGCTCTATCGCGGGGCGGATCCGGTGATCCTCAAACCCCGGATCGAAGCCGAGCAGAAGGCTGACATCAATGCGTGAGACACCCAAGCAGCTCGCCTTCGACCTGCCGCTGGATCCCCGTTTCGGCGCGGAGGATTTCCTCGTCAGCCCATCCAATGAGCAGGCCTACGGGCTTATCGAGAACTGGCCGGAATGGCCGGATTCGATCCTGCTCCTCGTGGGCCCCCGCGGCAGCGGCAAGAGCCACCTGGCGTCCATCTGGGCCACGAACGCCCGCGCCTGGACGGTCGATGCCGCCGGGATCACCCACGACAAGGTTCCGCACCTCGTCTCCAACGGGGCTCTCGCCATCGAGGATATGGACCGGGGGGAGCGGGACGAGGCGGCCCTGTTCCATCTCCTGAACCTGGCGCGCGAGAAGAAGGCCTCGCTCCTCATCACGGGCGAGACGCCGCCGGACCGCTGGGGCCTGCGCACGCCCGACCTCCTGTCCCGCCTGCGGCTGGCGCCGAGCGTATCCCTGGAGGCGCCCGACGACGCCCTGCTCAAGGCGGTTCTGGTGAAGCTGTTCGTGGACAGGCAACTCGTGGTCGATACCTCCGTTGTCGACTATATTGCTCTGCGGATCGAGCGGTCGCTGGCAAAGGCGTCGGAGCTGGTGGGTCTCCTCGACAGGGAGGCCCTGAGCCGAGGCCGGCGCGTGTCGCGGGCGATTGCGGCGGAGATCCTTGGGGCCGCGCAGGAAACGGATGAAAACGAGTGAAGCCTGATACCAACGCACCGGCTCTCAGCCGTCGTGAAGCTGTCACGAAGCTCAAAGCAAAACGAACGCCGAAAAAGGAAGCGGCGGAGATCGATGTGCGTAGCACGAATGCTTTGAAGGAGCTGGAAATCGTCAGCGAGGCGCCTCTGCCGAAGGCTCCGCCGGATATCGAGCTGGACGGGGCGGTGCTGCGGCGGTTCCCGCAGCGCTTCATCAACCGGGAGCTGTCCTGGCTGCAGTTCAACCGGCGGGTGCTGGAAGAGGCGTCGAACCGCAATCATCCGCTGCTGGAGCAGCTGCGGTTCCTGTCGATCTCGGCCGAGAACCTCGATGAGTTCTTCATGGTGCGCGTCGCAGGCCTGCGCGGGCAGGTCCGCTCCGATGTGGCGACCACCTCGCAGGACGGGCTCTCGCCGCAGGAGCAGCTGACGAAGATCTCGGTCGCAGTCTCCCACCTCGCCTCCGATCAGCAGCGGCGCTGGCGCGAGCTGCGCGACGCCATCCAGGAGGAGGGCATCGTTCTTACTGAGGGAACGGGGCTGACGAAATCGGAAGCGTCCTGGCTCGAAGACTACTTCCTCAACCATGTCTT
>JALYFY010000230.1 GCA_030777385.1 Pseudomonadota bacterium
TGCTTCGACGATGCCGGCGTTCGGGTTCTCCAGGGCCCAGACCATGCCGGCCAGTACGGCGGAGGTCACCTGGAGGCCGGTGGCGTTCTGGTAGGGGGCCACGCGGCGCGTCTCCTCAATGGAGAGCTGCGAGCCGTACCAATAAGCGTTCTTGCCATGGCCGTAGAGCAGCACGCCGAGCTCGTCGCCCCCGTCCACGATCTCGTTCTCGTCGAGGATGTGCTGCACCTCCTGAAACTTGCCGGCGCTGCCGAACATCTCGTGCAGCGAGAGCACCGCCTCGTTGCAGGGATGGTAGGCGTAATGGCAGGTCGGACGGTACACGGCCTTCCCGTTCTCGCGCACGGTGTAATAGTCCGAGATCGAGATCGACTCGTTGTGCGTGACCAGAAAGCCGTATTGCGACCCGGGCGTCGGGCTCCAGGTGCGCACGCGGGTGTTGGCGCCGGGCTGGAGCAGGTAGATCGCCTGCGCGTCCGGCCCGAGCGTGCCGGCATTCTCCGGCATCCATTGTTCGTGCGTGCCCCATCCGAGCTCGGCCGGCTGCAGGCCCTCCGACACGAAGCCGTCCACCGACCAGGTGTTCACGAAGATGCCCATGGGCTTCTCGGATTTGGCGCGCTGGGTGTCGCGCTCGGCGATGTGGATGCCCTTCACGCCAACCTGTTGCGCCAAGCGAGCCCAGTCCTCGCGGCTCTTCGGCTCGTCATAGGTCACGCCGAGATCACCGGCGACGTTCACCAGCGCCTGCTTGACGAACCAGGACACCATGCCCGGATTGGCGCCGCAGCACGACACCGCCGTGGTGCCGCCCGGGTTGCGCCGCCGCGCCTCCATGGTGATCTCGCGCAGGGCGTAATTCGTGCGCGCTTCCGGGCCCTTGCTCTTGTCGAAGTAGAAGCCGGCCCAGGGCTCGTTGACGGTGTCGATGTAGAAGCAGCCCAGCGAGCGGCACAATTCCATGATGTCGACAGATGATGTATCCACCGAGAGGTTGACGCAGAAGCCTTGACCACCGCCTGCGGTCAGCAGCGGCGTGAGCACCTCGCGGTAGTTCTCGTGAGTCAAACCCGTCTGAATGAAGCGGATGCCGCGTTCGTCGAGAAGCTCCTTATGCTTCTCCTGCGGATCGATGACGACGAAGCGGCTCTTGTCGTACTCGAAATGGCGTTCGATGAGCGGCAGGGTGCCCTGGCCGATCGAGCCGAAGCCGATCATGACGATAGGACCGCTGATGCGGCCATGAACAGGCCAAGTGGTCATCGGATCTGTCTCCTTGGAAAAGCAGAGGTGGGAGGAAGTAAACGTCGGATAACGATTTCGGGCGCATCTAGGATTGAGGAGCCCCCGGGGTCAATGCCTGGCGGCAACTCTCCAGACCTGCATCAACTTCCCTGCGGATGATGAAAGCGCAATGACGGCAACAGGCCTGCCATGTCCGATTGTCCCTCGACATAATGAAACAAAGCTGCATGATGGCAGGCCTTATCCCTGCTCTCTGCTGCGACTGTGACCGATGAAACTTCATGAACTCCTCATGCGCCATTGGCGTGTGATCGGCCTGGGCTTCTCCCTGACCTTCCTGTCCTCCTTCGGCCAAACCTTCTTCATCTCCCTCTCGGGCCCGGACATCCGGGCCGCCTTCGGCCTGACTCATGGCAGCTTCGGGCTCATTTATTCGGTGGCAACTCTGGCTTCAGGCCTCCTGATGATCTGGGTCGGCAGCGTCATCGACCGCGTCAATATCGGCCTTTATGCGACTGCCGCTCTCTTAGGCCTGGCAGTGGCGGCTATTGCGCTTTCCCTTGCACCCAATCTCATCGTGTTAGGCCTGAGCCTGTTCTTCCTGCGCCTTTGTGGGCAGGGCATGCTGGGCCATGCGGGCGTCATGAGCACTGCGCGCCTACCCGAGGGCATTCGCGGCAGAGCGGTGGGCGTTGCAACTCTCGGCTTCTCGGCAGGCGAGGCCACTCTTCCCGGGGTCGCGGTTGCGCTGATTGCGTCCTTTGGATGGACTGGCACATGGCACACTGCTGCGCTCGTCGTCCTTGTCAGTCTCTGCATCGGCTGTGTTCTCAACTTTGTCTTGAAATCCCGCGACGGGAGCCTTCGAGCCTCGGAGACCAAGCCGCAGGCGCTCGAAGCCGGACCACGCTGGCTCGACCTCCTGCGGGACTGGCGCTTCCTTGCCCTCGTTCCAACGATGATCGGCTATCCCGCAATCATGACTGCCTATCTTTTTCATCAGCGCTTCATTGCGGAAGCAAAAGGCTGGCCGGTGGAAATGCTGGCGACAGGTATTACGGTCTTTGCTCTTGTTTCCGTCGCCGTGACTATGACGGCAGGCGCTCTTGTCGACCGATTCGGCGCCGTGCGGCTCAGCCATTTCTACCTTTTGGGAATGACCTTGGCCTCTATTGCTCTCATCACCGCCAGCGGGCCCTTCACGCCCCTGCTGTTCTTCGCTCTGATCGGCCTGACCACGGGCTGCACCAATGTGGTGATCGCCGCGACGTTGGCCGAGCTTTACGGGACGCGCCATCTCGGCAAGATCCGCGCGCTTGCCGGAGCCATCATGGTGATCGCGTCCGCCCTAGGCCCGGTCGGTGCAGGCATGCTCTTCGATGCCGGCATCGGTATCGATGCAGTAGCCTTGAGCTTTGCCGCCTATATGCTGATTGCTGCCGCCATCACCTTCGTGCTGCCCAACCCGAGGGCTGCTCGTCTGCAGCCCTCGGAGGGATAAGGCTTTAGCGGGTGGGACGCATGCCGGCCAACGAACCCTGGGCAGCCGCCGCGACCAGAGCCCCGAGGTCGGGCTTCTGCTCGAAGGCACCCGTTGCGGAGACAAGGCCCCGAGCGCCATCGAGAGCACCCGCTTCGAGCTCAAGAGCCAGGAAGCGGTTGCGCTCGTAAGGACCCGGCAGCCAGAGGGACCCGGTCTTTTCCGTGGAGAAGCCGAAGCGCTCGTAATAGGGCGCATCGCCCACGAGCAGCACCGCCTTATGGCCGAGATGCCCGGCACGCTTCAGCGCCTCGCGCATGAGCTTTCCGCCGAGGCCGAGGCTTTGGACGGAAGGGTCGATGGCGATGGGACCGAGCATGAGGGCGGAGCGGTTCGGGCCGGCAGAAACGTGCCAGAGGCGCACCGTGCCGATGATCGCGCCGTCCCGGTCGATCACCAGGGACAGGCCATCGGCCGGCATCCTGCCCTCGCGCAGGCGTTCGCAGGTCTTCTGGAACCGGGCAGGTCCGAAGCAGGCATCGAGCAGCGCCTCGCGCGCGTCGACATCGCGGAAGGTTTCTTCGCGGATCGTGATCATGGCCGTGGCCTCCCAAGGCGTGGGGTGAGCGACAGCCCTCGCACCGGCTTAAACTCAAGCCGGCCGTCCGGGACAACGTGTTGAGGTTGATGCCTGCCTCAGTTCTCTGAGGCAGGCGGGACGTGATTTTCTTAAGGCCGCATTTTCTTCCGCAAAACCGGCAAGGCACTTTTGCGGAAAATGCTTCAGATCACGTAGGACTTGAGCGGCGGGAAGCCGTTGAACGCGACCGCCGAGTAGGTGGTCGTGTAGGCGCCCGTGCCTTCGATCAGCACCTTGTCGCCGATCTCCAGCGAGATGGGGAGCGGATAAGGCTCCTTCTCGTAGAGAA
>JALYFY010000231.1 GCA_030777385.1 Pseudomonadota bacterium
TCGGCCTTGCCGGCGCCCACCAGCGTGTGCATCTCGTCGATGAACAGGATGATGCCGCCTTCGGCCGCGGTGACTTCGCTGAGCACGGCCTTCAGCCGCTCCTCGAACTCGCCGCGATATTTCGCGCCGGCGATCAAGGCGCCCATGTCGAGCGCCAGCAGCTGCTTGTCCTTGAGGCTCTCCGGCACGTCGCCGTTGACGATGCGCAGCGCCAAGCCTTCGACGATGGCGGTCTTGCCAACGCCGGGCTCGCCGATGAGCACCGGGTTGTTCTTGGTGCGGCGCGACAGAACCTGGATCGTGCGGCGAATTTCCTCGTCGCGGCCGATCACCGGATCGAGCTTGCCGTCGCGGGCCGCTTCCGTGAGATCGCGGGCATATTTCTTGAGCGCATCATAGGCGTTCTCCGCCGTCGCGTTGTCGGCGGTGCGGCCCTTGCGCAGGGCATTGATGGCGGTGTTCAGGCCTTGAGCGGTGACGCCCGCCTGAGCCAAGATGCGGCCGGCTTCCGTGTCCTTCTCGACGGCGAGCGCCAGCAGCATCCGCTCGACGGTGACATAGGAATCGCCTGCCTTGTCGGCAGCCTTCTCGACCGTGTCGAAGAAGCGCATCAGCTCGCGGGTGGCCTGCGGCTGCGAGGCCTGGCCCGAAACCTTCGGCTGCTTGGCAAGCCACTGCTCGACGGCCGCATGAGCGTCGCGGGCGCGACCGCCCGCCCGGTCGATCAGGCCCGCGCACAGGCCTTCCGGATCATCCAGCAGAACTTTCAGCACATGGCCTGGGGCCAGCTGCGGGTGGCCTTCCCGCACGGCGAGATTTTGCGCAGCCTGAACGAAACCCCGGGCGCGCTCGGTGTACTTTTCAAAATTCATTCTCATCCCTCCTCAGATCCGCCCGCCCTCCTGGAGGCACAGGCCGATCCTGCGATGTCGGACCCTCTTCGACGAGGCGCCCGCTCAAGCACCGAACCCAAAAGCGGTGTCCGCTTTTCGGCACGATGCGCTTTAGGTGGTGTGTCTAATTCGTCACAACAAGAGGGGGAACCCCCTTGGCGTCCTCGCATTGACCCAGCACGTATCAAGGAGGCTATCATGACACGCGATCCGCGTTCAGACGCCGAGAAAGCCCGTGCCGATCTGGCCCGCAATGCGGAGCTGGGATTGGGCGTGCCGCAGAGCCCGGCCGAGCAGCAGCCCTCGGTGACCCCGCAGACTTTCGGCGACAGGACCGAGAACGGGAGCATCCTGAACCAGGCCATGACCCCGGAAGAGATCGCGGAAAGCCGCGACATCGGCGATTCCACCGGAACCATGGCAACCTCCCGCGACATCCCGGTTACCCGTCAAAACGTTCAGACCCCTCCGACCCATCGCAGCGACGAGAGCGACGGCGTGCTCTCGCGTGCAAAGGAGTAATGCACCATGGCCCTTTCCGATATCTTTTCCTTCTTCAGCCCGAAAAAGCGCAAGGCCGAGAAGGCCCACCAGGACTTGGTGGCGAATGCCGAGAAGGCGCTTCGCATGAAGCAGGAGAACGGCGTCGGCGCTAAAATTCCGCCGCACCAGACCGCCAATGAGGGCATGACGCCTAAGACCACGAACGAGGATCACATCCCGGCCCGTGAAGGGTACTTCACGCCCGAGCTCAAGCGCACGAACGTGGCCCGCTCGGGGGATGCTTCGTAAGCTTCCGAACACGCTTGTTGGGAAAGCCCTGCCGGACCGGCGGGGCTTTTTCTTTGCGCGACGGGTGTCATTCCCGGCCGGAGCGTAGCAGAGGGGAAGGGAATCCACGGCGCTAAGGGTGTGAGTGGATCCCCTTCCCTCGCTTCGCTCGCCGGGGATGTCATCCTGCTGGGAATGGGCAATGCGTGTCATTCCCGGCCGGAGCGAAAGCGGAGGGGAAGGGAATCCACTTGCACGCTTGACGGTATGGATCCCCTTCCCGCACTGCGTGCGCCGGGGATGACAAGGGGCAGCCTGTCTGTGCTATAAAGTAGCAAATCATTGAGACGTTGCGATGCACGAACGCTATGCTGTCTACATTCTGGCCAGCCGGAAGAATGGAGCATTGTACATTGGTGTGACAGGCAATCTTCTCCAGCGGATAGAGCAGCATAAATCATTGGC
>JALYFY010000232.1 GCA_030777385.1 Pseudomonadota bacterium
GAGACGACCTGGGAGTTCAAGATCCGGGAGGGCGTGAAATTCCACGACGGATCCGAGCTGACGGCCGAGGACGTGAAGTTCTCGATCGACCGCATTCCGGTGGTCACCGGCCCCATGAGCATGACCATCTACACGAAGCAGGTTGCGGAGACGAAGGTCGCCGACAAGTACACCCTGCACGTGAAGACGAAGGCTCCCGCCCCGACCCTGCCGAACGATTTCATCCGCCTCTTCGTGGTGTCGAAGTCGGTCGGCATGGAGGCTCGCAACGAGCAGTTCAACTCCGGCAAGGCCGCCATCGGCACCGGACCGTACAAGTTCGTCTCCTGGGAGCCGAAGGGTGACTTCGTGGTCGAGCGCTTCGACGGCTACTGGGGCGCCAAGCAGCCCTGGCAGAAGGTCGTCCGCAAGGAGATCCCCAGCGATCCGGCCCGCATGGCAGCCTTGAAGTCCGGTCAGGTGGACCTCGTCAACTACGTGCCCGCCACCGACTATGCGTCGATGCAGAAGGACAAGTCGGTCGACACCTTCGTGGCCGACTCGGTGTACTTCCTGAACCTCACGCCGAACGTGAAGGAGACCCTTCCGAAAAAGGTGAAGGTGGACGGCAAGGAGATCGACGCCAACCCGCTGCGCGACCCCAAGGTGCGTGAAGCCATGGACCTCGCCATCGATCGCAAGACGCTCGTTCGCGTCGTGCTCGAAGGCCTGGGCCGTCCGGCCAACCAGCTGATGCCGGCCAGCTTCTTCGGCGGCAACAAGAATCTGCCCGAGCGTCCCTACGATCTGGCCAAGGCGAAGCAGTTGCTTGCCGATGCCGGCTATCCCAAGGGCTTCGAGATCGACTTCCACTGCACCAACAATCGCCTGCCGGGCGATGCGGCGGTGTGCGAAGCCCTCTCGCAGATGTGGGCCCGCGCCGGCCTGAAGGTGAACGCGAACGCGCTCAACGGTACGGTGTTCTTCCCGGCTCAGCAGAAGGGCGAGTTCTCCCTTTGGATGAGCGGCTGGGGCACGCTGACCGGCGAGGCGAGCTACACCTACGGCTCCCTCGTGCATACGGCGGATCCGCAGATCGGTCTCGGCGCCTTCAACAAGCAGGGCTACTCCAATCCGGAAGTGGACAAGCTGCTCCAGGAGGGAAGCCGCACCATGGATGACGCGAAGCGCCGCGCCCTGTTCGAGAAGGTGACGGAAGTCTCCATGAACGACCGGGCGCTCATCCCGACCGTTCAGATCCAGACCGTCTGGGCTGCCAAGAAGGGCATGCTGACCATCCCGCCGCGGGTGGACCAGGAGACCCTGGCCTACGAGATCAAGCCGAAGAGCTGATCCCAACTGGCCGGCCGGGAACTCCCGGCCGGTTCTCCTTCCGGGGCGTTTTCTCCGGAACGTTCGATTGATGGCATTTTTCGTGGGGCAGGCCGGAAAACGGCCTGCCCGGCCTCACTTCAACACATGCACGAGACAGCATGATCGGTTTTCTTATTCAGCGCATTCTGCAGGCGCTCATGGTCGTGATCGCCATGTCGATCATCGTGTTCCTTGGCGTCTACGCCATCGGCAACCCGATTGACGTGATGATCGACCCTGCGTCCGACCAGGCCCTGCGCGAGGCGCTGATCCAGCGCTATGGCTTCGATCGTCCTCTGATCGAGCAGTATTTCGTGTTCATGAACAACATGCTGCACGGCGATCTCGGCGAGTCGTTCATCTACCGGCTGCCCGTGCTGGGCCTGATCATGTCCCGCCTTCCGGCAACGCTGGAGCTGGCGTTGACGGCCATGCTGATCGCCACCTGCCTCGGCATCCCGCTGGGGCTGTGGGCAGGCTACAAGCCTGACTCGCTTTCCGCGAAAGCCATCATGGGCTTTTCGGTGCTCGGATTCAGCGTGCCGAGCTTCTGGGTCGGGCTTCTGCTCATCATGGTGTTCGCGGTCGAACTCGGCTGGCTTCCCTCCGGCGGTCGGGGTCCTACCACCGAAGTGCTCGGCATGAACCTGTCCATCACCTCGCTTGAAGGCTGGAGCCACATCCTCCTGCCGGCCCTCAACCTCGCCCTGTTCAAGCTCGGCCTGCTCAT
>JALYFY010000233.1 GCA_030777385.1 Pseudomonadota bacterium
GGCGGATGCCGGCGGCGATGGCCACCCCCGCCATGTCGCGCCAGCGCGTCAGGCGGCTGAGTTCCTGAGGCAGCGGCATGTGAACGTGATCGCAGCTTTCCGCCGGTGTGGACGCCAGTGGATTGCGGGCCAAATCCAGCACGCCGAGGATCTTGCCCGCCTTGCGCCACGTGATGACGGCGCCGAGCAGGGTGACGGCTATGAAGCTTGCCAGTTCGACGTTCATGGCGAGCGTGTTCATGGTGGTGGCGGTGGCGCGGAGCACCAGGCTCACCAAGGTCACGATCCCGATGGCGACCAGGGCCTGCACGAGGGCTGCAGCGAGGCTCAGGAGGAAGCCTTTGCGCAGCGCTTTCTCATCGGCCACCAGGTAAGCCGAGATCACCCCCTTGCCGTGTCCGGGGCCTGCCGCATGAAAGACCCCATAGGCGAAGCCGATGAGCAGGAGCGAGAACAGGGCGGAGCCGTTTTCCTTCAGCTCCCGAATTCCTGCCCGCAGGCTTCCATAGAAGTCTGATTGAACCGACAGGATCCAGGCTCCGATGCTCCCGGAAGGGGTGGCCTCGCGCAGGCCCATGCCGAAAGGGTTGCGCGGCGGCGGCTTGCCGATGGGCTCGAGCCAGAGCCCAATGACACCCATCACCGATGCAACGATCACCACGGCCATCAGCACGAAGCCGAGCCGTTGCCAGAGCCGTCCTCGGCCCGCGCTTGGAACGGCAAGGGATTCCGACGTCAGGGACATGCGATGATGGCCCGGTTGGAGTATTCGATGCCGATAGCCTGCGTCTGGATGGCGCCCTCATCCTGCAGGATCTGCTGCATGGTGGCGTCGAGTGGCTTGGCCTTGGCGATACTGGTGATGCAGCCCTGGGGCGCATTGGCGAGCGATATGGCGGCCTTGCTGTCCGACAGGCTGAAATAGACGAAGAAGGTCGGGTCCTCGATCTCGATGGACACGGCCCCGGAAGATGCGACCGGCGCCTTGAGGGGCAGCAGGAACGACATGGCGACCTGGGTCTTGTCCATGCTCATCCGGGCTTCCCGCGGCGCATCGAAGGCTTGCGGCTTGCCGCGGGCTTTCAGCACCGTGAAATAGTCGAACTCGTTCAGAGAGGCTGCATTCTCGTCCGCCAGACCCTGCAGCTCCTCCGGGGTGAGCTTGCTGTCGCCATCCTTGTCCAACCCTTGGGTGACGTAGGCCGTATAGGCCTCATCGAAGATCCAGTGATGGCGAACACCCGTCACCCGCCCGTCAGGAGCAAAGACGATTTCGGCCTTGGCCGTAACCCACACATGCGGATGCGCAGAAGCCGGCGATGCAGCTGCCATCGCCAAGGCCGCCAAGGAGAATTTGAGACCAAGAGCACGTGTCATGCGTTGACCTTGAAAAGCGACGCTTCCGGTGAAAGCCGGGCAATGAACCTGGATATGAGGCTTTCATGGTTAACAGAGGCGAAACGAAGGCGCTCGATTGACGTGGCTTGGTATTTATGTCAGCATTACTGACATATCTCATGAAAAGAAGACCGGAATACCGGCAGCGGGGCGAGGGCTCCAAGGAGGAAACGGACAATGGCCGAAGGTCATGTGGCGCTCCGTAACGTAACGCTCGACGACAAGTACGACCTTACCAAGGATCATGTGTTCATCACGGGAACGCAGGCCGTGATCCGCATGCTGCTGATGCAGCGTGAACGGGACCGGCTGGCGGGCCTGAGCACGGCCGGCTTCGTGTCCGGCTATCGTGGCTCTCCCATCGGGGGGCTCGACCAGAACCTCTGGCGCGCCAAGAAGTGGCTGGAGGCATCGAACATCGTCTTCCAGCCGGGCCTCAACGAGGAACTCGCGGCTACCGCCGTCTGGGGCTCGCAGCAGGCTGAGATCCGCGGCGACGGCAAGTACGATGGCGTGTTCGGCCTCTGGTATGGCAAGGGTCCTGGCGTCGACCGCTCGGGCGACGTGTTCCGTCACGCCAACATGGCAGGCTCGTCCAAGCATGGCGGCGTTCTGGCCCTCATGGGCGACGACCACACGGCGGAATCCTCCACGGTCGCGCACCAGTCCGAATTCCATTTCGTCGACGTGATGATCCCGATCCTGAACCCGGCAGGCGTTCAGGAGATTCTCGATTACGGCCTTTACGGCTATGCCATGAGCCGCTTCTGCGGGTCCTGGGTGGCCTTCAAATGCGTGAAGGACAACATCGAGTCGACCGCCTCCGTCGACGGGTCCCTGGATCGCGTGAAGATCATCATGCCCGATGACTTCATCATGCCGCCCGGCGGCCTCAACATCCGCAACCGCGACGGCGTGCTCGACCAGGAGGCGCGTCTTCAGGACTTCAAGCGCGACGCCATGCTGGCCTTCGTGCGCGCCAACAACCTCAACCGCATCGTGCTCTCCGGCGGGCGCAACGCGAAGATCGGCATCATCACGGTCGGCAAGTCCTATCTCGACGTGCGCCAGGCCATGGATGAGCTCGGCATCGACGAGGTCAAGGCCAACGACATGGGACTGCGCCTCTACAAGGTCGCCTGCCCCTGGCCGCTGTCTCAAGCCGAACTTCTGGAATTCGCGCAAGGCCTCGACATGGTCATCGTGGTCGAGGAGAAGCGCTCCCTCATCGAGGTGCAGCTGCGCGAGGAGCTTTACGGCACCGCCAACCAGCCCCTCTGCATCGGCAAGAAGGACGAGGGCGGCAACTGGCTCTTCCCCGTGAAGGGCGCGCTCGACCCCAACGATATTGCCATCGTCATCGGCGAGCGCCTGCTCAAGTATCACAACAACGACGATCTGCGCGGACGCGTGGCCCGCCTGCGCCATGCGCAGGAGGTGCTGGCCATCACGGGCGACGTGGCGA
>JALYFY010000234.1 GCA_030777385.1 Pseudomonadota bacterium
TTTGCAGGCTCTTGTAGGAAATTGCCGCGTCAGGATTTCTTTGCGGGTCCAGTCTCGACCGGCAGATCCTCTCGTGCGCCCCATTCGGCCCAGGAGCCGTCATAGAGCGCCTTGATCGGCTGGCCCACGGTTTCGAATGCAAGCCCAAGTATGGCTGCCGACACGCCGGAGCCGCAGCTCGTGATTACCGGCTGGCCGGGTTCAATGCCTGATGCAGCGAGTGCCTGTTCGATAGCCGCCTTGTCCTTCAGGCGCCCCTTCTCGATGATCTGGCCAAAGGGCAGGTTGAGACTTCCAGGCATGTGCCCGGCCCGGAGACCTGGGCGCGGCTCGGGCGCTTCACCCCTGAAGCGCTCCGCCGGCCGCGCATCGACGACCTGCGCCGTGCCAGATCGCAGGGCCTCCTGAACGGCAGAGGCATCCGCAATGGCAGCATGGTTGAAGGTTGGGTTGAATGTTCGAGGAGCACGAGCCTTCTCAAGGCCCGTCTCGACCGGCCGTCCTTCCGACTTCCAGGCCGGAAAGCCGCCTTCAAGGATCGAGACGTTTCGTGCGCCGAACACCTGAAAGGTCCAACGAACCCGTGGGGCTGAAAAGAGGCCGGCGCCGTCATAGACCACGATAATCGTGCCTTCGCTGATCCCCATCACTCCCACAGTCTCCGCAAAAAACCCGGGCGATGGAAGCATGTGGGGCAGGGAGGACGATGTGTCTTTCACCATATCGATGTCGAAGCGGACCGCGCCCGGGATATGGCCGGCGAGATACTCGGCTTGCGGATCGCGGTTCTGGGTTGGGAGGTACCAGGAGCCGTCCACCACCACGAGATCGGGATCGTTCAGGTGCTCCTGCAACCAGGCAGTCGAAACGAAAGGCTGTGGCATCGGGTATCTCCTGGTGGCGGATGGCAGGCTCAATCGACGAGAGACATGCGGACACGGCGATTCTGCTTGCCCTTTTTCTCGATGTCCGTGATCACGACAGCGCCAATCTCGCCCGTGCGGCGCACATGGGTGCCGCCGCAGGGCTGCAGGTCGATTCCCTCGATCTCGACTAGACGAACACGGCCCGATCCGCGGGGAGGCTTCACAGACATGGTCTTCACGAGGCCAGGATTGGCGTCGAGTTCCTCATCCGTGATCCAGCGCTCGGTGACGGGCGCATCCCGTGAGATGAGGGCATTCAGCTTTTCCGTGATCTCCGCCTTGTCGAGGCCAGCGTCCGGAATGTCGAAATCGAGCCGCCCGTCGCCGTCTCCGATGGCGCCGCCGGTAACAGGATAGGGCAGGACAACGCTCAGAAGATGCAGCGCCGTGTGGACGCGCATGCGCTTCAAGCGCTTGTCCCAGTCGAGCTGCAGCTCGACAGTCTCACCTACCTCGAACGGCGATGCCGCACCGGCTCCAACCTGATGCACGACCTGGGAGCGGTCCGCTCCATAAACGGTGTTCGTGATCTCGACCCGTTCGCCGCTTGCCCGCACGATCGCTCCCGAATCTCCCGGCTGCCCGCCGCCCTGGGCATAGAAGATCGTGCGGTCGAGAATCGCCCCGCCCTCTGGAGTGACCCCGACGACTTGAGCCTGACAGGAGGAGGTATAGGCGTCGTCACGGAAAAGTAGCGCTGTAGCGGTCATGACCATCTCGGAAATGCGGCGGGAAACATCTCTGCCCTCTGCAGGGTAGGCAGCGATGCTGACCCTAACGAACCTGAGCGGTCAAGGCACCTGCCTTATAGGAAGTTGTGAGGCAGCATCGGACAAGCTTGTCAAAGCATAGAACCTGCGACCCATTGGCGGGGCCGCCGGAGCGTTCCCGAGGCAGCGATCATCGTAAAATCCAGGCAGGGGCCGGGGAGGCCGGATCGTCGCTCATCCCGATGCAGCAAGCCAAGCTTCCAACCCGCGACAGCTGGTCTCGTTCAGATGCTAGGATGAGGAAACGAACGAAAAGGTTGGCTCCGGCGGTAGGATTCGAACCTACGACCAACGGATTAACAGTCCGCTGCGCTACCGCTGCGCCACGCCGGAATAAGCCATACCTTTCAAAGAGGCTTGTGCCTCTTCAAGCGCCGCGGCAGTCCCTGGAGGACGCTTCCGCTGGCGAGGTGGGAGGCATATAGCATGGGTTTTGGCTGTTGCAAGTCCCTTCTTGGCGCACGAGGTGCAAAAGGGCCTGTTGCTCTTTGGGGGGACGCTTGCTATGGAGCAGCCGTCGCGTTCGCGATACGCCCCGGATGGCCTCGTGGCGGAGTGGTTACGCAGAGGACTGCAAATCCTTGCACCCCGGTTCGATTCCGGGCGAGGCCTCCAACAATTTCTGAAGGCAGTATTCATGGTCGATTTCACGCAAGCGCGCCGGATTATGGTTGATGGCCAGCTGCGCACTTTCGACGTGAACGATCTTCCTCTCCTGGATGCCATGGACTCTGTTCCGAGGGAGCTTTTCGTGCTCCCGGGCCGGGAAGAGCTTGCCTATATCGACCAGGATACGCTTGTGAGCGACGGTGCCGAGCGCCGCTTCATGCTCTCCCCGATGATCCTTGGCCGCATGATCCAGGCCCTTGGGATCGACGCAGGGGAGAAGGTGCTCGACGTGGCCTGCGGCCGCGGCTACGCCTCGGCTGTGTTCCATCGGCTTGGCGCTCAGGTGACGGCACTTGACACGGATGAGGCGCTGGCTGCCGCTGCAAAGCAGAGCCTTGCTGCTGCCGGCGCGGGCGATGTCGCGGTGGTGACAGGGCCGCTTGACGAGGGTTATGCTGGAAACGCCCCCTTTGATGCCATCTTGATCAATGGTGCTGTCGAGGTGCGTCCGGAAGCGCTCCTCCAGCAACTGGATGAGGGTGGACGTCTCGTTTGCGTGAAGGGGCGGGGGCGTGCCGCACGGGCAATGCTCTATGTCCGCTCGGGCGATGCAATCGGCGAGCGCAGCCTGTTCGAGGCCGCGGCGCCGCTTTTGGCCCCGTTCGTCCAAGTTCCTGGATTCACGTTCTAATCCCTTCTAAATCCTTAATTTCTTAGGTTAACGGTGTCGCTTTTTTGTGCCACTCCCGCGCTAAAATGGATTTGGCTGCAGCGCGTTGTTGCCGACTCGCCTCCCATAGGTATTGTTGCGCTTTGAGTCGTGATGGTTCTGAAGTTGGCGTCGATGACGGTTTGCCGTTTTTTGGATCGCTGGGCAGGTGCGCGTGAACGAGAAGCATTCCAAGAAG
>JALYFY010000235.1 GCA_030777385.1 Pseudomonadota bacterium
GGCCGCGCTTCGGCCTCACCGATGCGGAGACCGACACGGTGGCCTGGCTGATCCGGCACCATCTCCTGATGTCGAACACGGCCCAGAGCCGCGATCTGTCGGATCCCGCCACCATCAAGAGCTTCGCCGAGGTGGTGGAGACCATGGAGCGTTTGAAGCTCCTGCTGGTGCTCACCGTTGCCGACATCAGGGCGGTGGGGCCAGGCACCTGGACCGGGTGGAAGGGGCAGCTCCTGCGCAATCTCTATCAGGAAACCGAGGTGATCCTCGGCGGCGGCGCGGTGGATCTTGCCCGCTCGGAGCGGGTGCGCCTGGCGCAGGAGCAGCTGCGCGCCGAGCTGCCCGGCTGGTCGGACGCCGAGTTCGAGGCTTATGCGGCCCGCCACATGCCGGCCTATTGGCTGAAGACCGACGAAACCCGGCGCGCGAAGCAGGCCCGGTTCCTGCAGGAATCCGACAAGGCCGGGCGCACGGTCACCACGGCCTACGAGACGGACCAGTTCCGCGGGGTCACCGAACTCACCGTCCTGTCGCCGGACCATCCGCGCCTGCTTGCCATCGTCACGGGCGCCTGTGCGGCGGCGGGCGGCAACATCGTCGATGCGCAGATCTTCACCACCACGGACGGCATGGCGCTGGACACCATCGTCCTCTCCCGCGCCTTCGACCGGGACGAGGACGAGCTGCGCCGGGCCGGGCGGGTCGCCAAGGCCATCGAGCGGGCGCTCAAGGGCGAGGTGAAGATCGCCGACCTCGTGGACGGCAAGCGCCCGGCCAAGGAGCGCGCCAAGGCCTTCCATGTGCCGCCGGAGGTCACCATCGACAATTCCCTGTCGAGCCGCCAAACGGTGATCGAGGTCTCGGGCCTCGACCGGCCGGGGCTGCTCTACGACCTCACCACTGCCCTGGGGAAGCTCAACCTCAACATCGCCTCCGCCCATATCGTCACCTTTGGCGAAAAGGCCGTGGACGTGTTCTATGTGACCGATCTGACAGGCACGAAGGTCACCCATGCGGGACGCCAGGCCACGGTCCGCCGGGCCCTTCTCGACGTGTTCAAGGGGGAGGAAACGCAAGGCCACCAGCGCCGTAGCGCTTGATTTGTGACGCCCACGACCTGATATGTGCCCCGAACCCTTCTGTTCCCACCTTTAGTTGATCGATCATGAATCCGAACGACACGGACAACCAGAACACGACCCCGCAGGCCGAGGCCACCGTTGAGGCCGGCAACCAGGCCGCTTTTGCGCCCGAGGCCGATCCGATTGCCGTTCTCGAGGCCGAAAAGGCCGATCTGAAGGACAAGCTCCTGCGCCTCATGGCCGACATGGAGAACCTGCGCCGCCGCACGGAGCGCGAGGTGGCGGACGCCCGCACCTACGCGGTGGCGAACTTCGCCCGCGACATGCTGAACGTGGCCGACAACGTCCGCCGCGCCATCGAGAGCGTGCCGGAGGACGCCCGCAGCACCGCCGAGGGCGCCTTCAAGGGCCTAATCGACGGCATCGACCTCACCGAGCGCGACCTGCTCAAGACCCTTGAGCGCCACGGGGTGAAGAAGCTCGACCCGCAGGGCCAGAAGTTCGACCCCAACGTGCATCAGGCCATGTTCGAGATCCCCAATGCGGAGGTGCCGAACGGCACGGTGCTGCAGGTGGTCCAGTCCGGCTACGTCATCGGCGAGCGCGTGCTGCGCCCGGCCATGGTCGGCGTGTCCAAGGGCGGCCCGAAGCCCGCTGCCAATGGGGCAGGCGCCGAGGCCGCGGACAGCTCGTCGGCTGCTTCGTAGCCTGTCTTGAGTGAAATTCTTGCGGACCAGTAGCCACTCGGCCTGAAAGCGCTCTAAGAGAACAACCCAGAAGCCCTCATCCTGAGGAGCCGCGGAGCGGCGTCTCGAAGGATGAGGTCTTGCATTTGGTCAGGTGTTCTCGGTGAACTTTCTTCAAAACATCCCGTTCGAGATCATCGGCGTCGCCGTGTTCGCCCTGTCCGGGGCGCTGATGGCGGCCCGCAAGGGCATGGACCCGTTCGGCTTCGCGCTGCTCGCCACGCTCACGGGCGTGGGCGGGGGCACCGTGCGGGATCTGCTCATCGGCACAAGGCCCGTGTTCTGGGTTGGCGACCCGAGCGACGTGCTGGTCTGCCTCATCGTGGCGGAGCTGGTCTTTGCGCTGGGCCCCAAGCGTGTGGTCATGATCGAAGGCGGACGGCAGGGCCGCCTCCTGCTGTGGGCCGATGCCCTGGGCCTCGCCCTCTTCGCCATTTCGGGAACGTCCAAGGCGCTGACGGCCGGCGTGCCCGCCCTGTCGGCCATTGCGCTCGGCACCATCACGGCCACCTTCGGCGGCATCATCCGCGATATCTTCGCAGGCACCACGCCCCTCGTGCTGCGGCAGGAGATCTATGTGACGGCGGCTGCCCTGGGCGCCACCGTCATGGTGGCCTTGCAGGCCTTAGGACTCGACCCATTCATTGCCGCAGCCGCAGGCTTTACGGCCGCATTCGCCCTGCGCGCTCTCGCGATCCTGCGCGGCTGGTCCCTGCCGGCATTTCCGGCCCGGGATTAGGGATTCATCTCGACCCCGTCGATCACGGACCGGAAGCGGCGCAGGTTCCGGTCGCGCTGCTCGACGCGGGTGAGCCCCACCATGCGCACATAGCGGTCGCTGTCGAACCGGATGGTCTGCATCACGATGACCGGCTGGCCGGATTCCGCCTCCGTCGCCTTGGCGACGATCTCGTGCCAGTCCTGGCCCTTGAAGCGGAAGGCCTCGGAGCGCTCGATCTTGATGTCCTTGAGGATCTGGTTGGAGTTCAAGGCCGCACGGGCGAACTGGTTGCGCTGCTCGGCCCCAGGCGGCGGCACATTGAGGGAGGCTGCCATGATGATGATCGGCTGCTCCACCGCCTTGATCGTGTCCTGCGGCCCGTCGGTGAACAGCACCGAGTTGCCTGAGCTCACCCGCACCGGGCGAAAGCCCGCCTTCTCGCCGATCCGGAAGGGCAGGGCGGAAATCTGCTCCTCGAGCGCAACCGGACCGCGGAGGGAAACGCTCTTCAGGGCGTCGCGGATCTGGGCTTCCGTATAGCCGTCCTGCCCGCCGCGCACCTGCGCGATCACGAGGGCGGTGATGTCCTGATCCTTGACCGCCATCACCCATTTGCGGCCCTGCACGGGCCCGGTCATGGTGCCGCCGATGAGCACGCCTGACCTTTCGCCGATTTTCAGGCTCTCCCGCGAGGTCTCGTTCAAGCCCTGGCGCTTCAAGGCATCCTTCGTGAATCCCTTGACCAACGACTCGTAGGCCTCGGCCGGCATCTCCACGAAGTTGATGGCGGCCGCCTTCTCCTCGCTCTCAAAGCCGCTGAAACGCTTCGAGACCGTCATGTCATTCGGCGGCACGATGCCGATCCGCGATGCGGGCGGAAAGACCGGCTCGGCCGCATGGGCGGCGAAGGACAGGATAAGACCCAAGGCAGCGGCTGCAAAACCTCTCATAGGTGCCCCTCCAGGTAAGCTTGCAGGTAATCTTGTGGCTCTAAGGCTTAAAGCGGCGTCGTTACTTTGCGCAAGGTGAGATTGAGGCGCCCTCCCTGCGGCAGCAGATCCGAACTTCCCGGCATGAGCCGGTCGACGCCATGATAGATCAGCCGCGCCGGGCCGCCGAACACGATCGCGTCACCGGAGCGGAGCTTGACGGAGCGCGTCGGATCCTTCCGCTCCAGCCCGCCATAGCGAAAGAGCGCCGTGTCGCCCAGCGACAGGGAGACGACGGGCGCGTCGAACGTCTCCTCGTCCTTGTCCTGGTGCATCCCCATGCGGGCCGAAGCCTCGTAGAAATTCACCAGGCAGGCGTCGGGCGGGTGCGGGTACCCGCTCAAATCGTTCCAGGCATGCATGACCTGCTCCGGCAGGGCAGGCCAGGGCTCGCCCGTGTCGGGATGCGTGGGCTGGTAGCGGTAGCCCTCAACGTCCGACACCCAGCCGAGCCGTCCGCAACCCGTCATGCGCACGGAAAACGGCTTTCCCGTGCGCGGCATGCGCGGGGTGAACAGAGGCGCGACCCTGGTGATCTCGCGCAGCGACTGGAGCAGCCGCTCCTGGGCCGGGCGGTCGAGATAGTCGGGGTGGTAGACGAGGCCGGGGCTAAGGGTGATGGAAGACATGGTTTTCAACGCGCCTCACTGTTAACGATGCAGGAGGGAGCGCAAAGGCCCGTGCATGATCCTGGGCCGCCAGTGTTTATGGATTCCGGGCTCACGCTGAAAGCATGCCCCGGAATGACAGCGTGAACTCACCCCTCCAGCACCTTCTTGTCGGCCACGGTGGTGTCCTCGTTGAGGGTGTAGACCAGCGGAATGCCTGTTGCGAGCTCGAGGCTCGGGATCGTGTCCGAGGTCAGGCCATCGAGCACCATCACAAGCGCCCGCAGGGAGTTGCCGTGAGCCGCCACGAGCACGCGCTCGCCGCGCATGACCCGGGGCAGGATCTCGCGGATGTAGTAGGGCAGCACACGGGCGACCGTGTCCTTCAGGCTCTCCCCGCCGGGGGGCGGCACGTCGTAGGAGCGGCGCCACACATGCACCTGCTCCTCGCCCCAGCGGG